>NZ_JBSFJV010000106.1:0-25406 GCF_053598235.1 Kitasatospora sp. NPDC001159 | reverse complement strand
CCATGGGCCTAGCCGAACAGGGCCTGGCCCCACCACTCCCCCGGCTTGCGCACGCCCGCCGGGCAGGCGAAGTGGGCGGAGCCGACGTGCTGGAGGCGGGCCGCCGCGGCGCCGGGTACCGTCGCCGGAGGACCGCGACGATCAACTCCCAGCCGCAGGAATCCGGTGCCACCCGTCCGCCGTTGGTGACCAGGGCCCTGCTGGTGCGCTTCGTCTCCCTGCTCGGCGGCTCCGTCGGCTTCAACCTGCTGCTGTCCACCGTCCCGCTGTACGCCCAGGAGACCGGCGGCGGCGAACACGCGGCGGGCCTGGCCACCGGCGCGCTGATGCGGGTTCGGCGCCGCGCAGAACGCCACGCTCGCGCTCATGTACGCGCGGGTGCCGCTCGCCGGGTTCGGGACCGTCACCGCTCTGTGGAACGTCGCCTACGACGGGGCGATGGGCGTCGGCGCGGTGGCCTTCGGAGCGGTCGCGGGCGGGACGGGGTATCCGTGGGCGTTCGCGCTCACGGCGGCGGTGATGCTGGCGGCCCTCGCCCCGGCGCTGTCCGGTGATGGACCAGTGGCTCAGACGGTGGTCCAGACGGTGGTTCAGGCGCGGAAGACGTCCGTGTGCTCGGCGGCGAACTCGGCGAAGGAACGCGGCCGGCGGCCGGTCAGCTTCTCCACGTCCGAGCTGACCGCCGATGCCTGCCCGGCCGCGTACAGCCCGTACAGCTCGACCATGCCCTCGGCCCGCCACGCCTGCCAGCCCGCGCCGAGCATCCCGGCCAGCGCCTGCTCCGGCGTGAGCGCGGTGTACGCCACCGGGCGGCCCACGGCGGCGGCCAGCTGCTCGGCCAGCTCCCCGTGGGTGAGCGCGGCCGGGCCGGTCAGGGTGTAGACCGCGCCCTCGTGCCCCTCGGTGGCCAGCACCTCCACGGCGGCTGCCGCGACGTCCCGGGCGTCCACGTACGACACCGCGCCGTCGCCGCCCGGCACGGCCAGGGTGCCGGCCTTGACCGACTCGGCCATGCCGAGGAAGTTCTGGTAGAAGCCGTTCGGCCCGAGCACCGTCCACGGCAGGCCGGAGGCCTTCAGGTGGTCCAGGCCCGCGACGTGCGAGCCGACGAAGCGCACACTCTCCGGCCGGTACTCGACGCCGGCCGCCGCGTGCAGCACGATCCGCGGGCGGCGGCCGGTGCGGACGGCGGCGTCTATCACGTTCCGCTCATGGGCGGCCATCTCCGGGTGCACCGCCACGAGCAGGTAGACGGTGTCCGCCCCCGCGAGGGCCGCGTCCAGCGAGTCCGGGTCGGCGAAGTCGGCGGCGACCCGCTCGACCGCCTCGTCCCACTCTGCCGGACCCTCGGACCCGGCGCGCACCAGCGCCCGAACCGCCTGGCCGCGCTCACGCAGCCCCACGACCACCTTGGAGCCGACCGTACCGGTGGCACCCGTCACGACGATCACGGATGTTTCTCCTTGTTTCCCCGTTGTTCCCCGTTCGCGACGTGGACCTGATTCCGCGTCAGATGGATGATCGCAGCCGAGGGGTGGAGGATCAAGGTCGGGTTCCGGGCGGGTGCTCGTCGAGTCCGGGCCGGATGCCCGTCGAGTGCCTGTGGGGAGTGCTCGGAGCTGCTCCGACACGCACGGGGCCGTGCTGTTCCTCGACTTGGGGTGAGCCGGGCGCTTGGATGGATCCGGCCTGGTCACCGTCCGGACGAGCGTCCGGACACCGTCCCTTGGCAAGCCGAGGAGCCACCACCGTGAACGAGACGACCGATCCCGACCCCGCCGCCGCGGCCCGCCGGATCACCGAGCGGCGCGAGCAACTCGGCCTCACCGAGGAGTTCCTGGCCCACCGGGCGGCGATGGCCCCCTGCTATCTGCGCCACCTGCTCGAAGCCGGGCCCGCCTTCGACCCCGGCGGCTTCGTGCGGATCGCCGCCGCCCTCGGCACCAGCCGGGAAGAACTCCTGGAGGGACGCACCGCCGCCCCGCCCGGCCGCGGCGGACCGGGCCCGCGGCCCCGGCTGCTCCACCTGGCCGAGGCCGAGTGCTGGGAGGCGGTCGGCACCCAGGGCGTCGGCCGGATCGGCCTGCCGGTGCGGCCCGGACCGGTGGTCCACCCCGTCAACTACGTGGTCGACCGGGACTCCTTCGCCTACCGCACCGGCGAACGCGCCGCCACCGCCCCAAAGGAGGGCGCCGAGGTGTCCTTCCAGGTCGACCACATCGACGAGTGCCTGGGGCGCGGGTGGAGCGTGCTCGCTCTCGGGGAGGCGCACTACGTGGACGACCCGGAGGAGCTGCGGCGTCTCGACGGCCTCCCCGGCGCGGCCCCCTGGGCGGGTGGCTACCGGCCGAAGTGGGTGCGGATCAGGCCGGCCGAGATCAGCGGGCGGCGGCTGGTCACCTCCTGACCGGAGCCGGTCCCGCGTTTCTGCGGACGGTGAGCAGGTGATGGCCGAGAGCGGGTGCGGCGAGCGCGGCCTCCCAGCACCTCCGGGTGCTGCACGGTACCGCCCTGCTGGCGCGCGCCCGCGACGGGCGGCAAGTCCGGTACCGGCGCAGTACGTTGGGCGACCAGCTGGTGGCGGGGCCGGGCAGGGGTGACGCCCGCCGTCGAGGGATACTCCTCGGATGGACGGATCAAGGACTGGCTGGACCAACTCCACCCACGACTGGGCCGCGGTCGTGGACGTGGACCACCTCGCCGGCATCCGACGCGAACCCGGGAGCTTCGCGCCGGGTGGGGTGGAGCACCTCGTGCTTGAGGTGGTCGCGTACGCGGCCGACGAGGCGGCGAGTCGGGGCGAGGGACGGTGCGTCGTCACGCTGAACACGGACGGCTCGGTCACCGTGCGGGACGACGGGCGGGGTACGGACACCCGGGTCGACGAACGCGGCGAGGTGGTCAAGAAGCCGGTGATGGCGACCAAGGACCTGCGCTTCTTCGACTCCCCGGAGGCGGAGCAACTCCCGGACGGGTGGCCGCGCCGGGGCATTTCGGTCGTCGCGGCGCTCAGCACCCGGCTGCTCCACACCAACCGCCGCCTCAACGGAGCCTGGACCCAGCACTACGAGCACGGCATCCCGGCGACCGGCCTCGATCCGATCGAGCCCGACGGGACCACCGGCACCTGCGTGACCTTCCTGCCGGACGGCTCGTTGGTCCCGCGGAGCCCGCTGGACGCGGACCGGCTGGCCCGGTGGGCGGCGCACTGGCCGGTCCTGGACGTCCGGGTCGAGGACCGCCGGGACGGCGCGTGACGGGGGCGGGTGCGCGGCCTGGCGAATGGTCCGCCGGGCCCGCCCGCCGGTGTTCCGAGCCCGTCTTGTAGCGGGCGATACGCGACGCTACGCTCGCCGCCATGAAGCAGCTGAACGTCCGACTGGACGACGCCGTGCACGAGGCCCTGGAGCAGCGCGCCGAGGCGGCCGGGATGAGCCTGCCGGACTACGCCCGCAAGGTGCTGGCGGAGGAGGCGGACGAGCGGCGGGAGCGGTTCCTGACCGCCGCCGCGCACTTCGCGCAGGCCTGGGGGCCTGCGTTCGAGGAGGAGTTCGGGCCGTACCCGCGGAGCACCCGCGAGGCCACGGCGGACGCGGCGTGATCCTGCGGGTCGACCGGGCGTGGCTGCTCGACATCGCCCACCAGATCCTGCCGAGCGACCCGGACGTCACCGACCACGGCACCCTCGCCGCCGCTGTCGCCCGGCACGCCGACGCCGTCAAGGAGATGCCCGTCTACGACACGGTGCACCAGCGTGCGGCAGCGCTGATGCACCAACTGATCCGCGTCCCGGCCCTGGAGTCGGCCAACGAGCACTTCGCCGCGGTGGTCGCCGCCTCCTATCTGAGCGCCTCCGGTGTCATCGTCACCGCCGAACCCAAGCAGGCCGTCGACCTCGCCGCCCGCATCCGGGCCGGGCACGTCGACGTCCGTGAGACCGCGGACGCCATCCGCACCTGGTTCCGCTACCAGTGACGACGCTGACGGCTTCGAAGTCGAGGCCCGGGACGGTGTGGGGCTCGATGCTCCCGGCCGCGAGCAGGGCCTGGTGGTGTTCGTGGTGCGTCACCTCGGCCGGGCCCCGCCCGTGCTCGTACATGGCGTTGAGCACCCGGGCCGCGTCGGGCATGGGAGCGGCATGAAGCCGGTGAGGCCGTCGTCGTCGCACAGCTCCCGCAGCCAGTCGGTGGTGCTGGACGGCGCGATCGGCCACAGGGCGGACATCGGGTCCGGTTCGTCGAACATGCGGTCGTGATCGTAGACGGGTGATCGCCGTCAGACGGCCAGCAGCTGGGTGCGGGCGAGGGCCGCGTACAGGCCGTCCTGGGCGAGCAGGTCGGTGTGGGTGCCGACGGCGCGGATACTGCCGGCGTCGAGGACGACGATCCGGTCCGCGTCGGCCGCGGTGGCCAGCCGGTGGGCGATCACCAGGACGGTGGTGGTGCGGGCGACCTGGGCGACGGCCTCGCGCAGGGCCTGCTCGTTGGCGGCGTCGAGCTGGGAGCTGGGCTCGTCGAGCAGGAGCAGCCGGGGGCGACGCAGCAGGGCGCGGGCGATCGCGACCCGTTGGCGCTGGCCGCCGGAGAGGGCGCGGCCGCGTTCGCCGAGCTGGCTGTCCAGGCCGTCGGGCAGGGTGGTGACCAGGTGGTCGAGCCGGGTCAGGGTCAGGATGCGGCGCAGCTCGGTCTCGCTGACGGTGCCGGGCGCGCCGAGGCAGAGGTTCTCGCGCAGGGTGCCGGCCAGTACGGGGGTGTCCTGTTCGACGTAGCCGATGGCGGCGCGCAGCTCGGTCAGCGGCCAGTCGCGCAGGTCACGGCCGTCCAGGGTGATGGCGCCGGCGCTTGGCTCGTAGAAGTGTTCGAGCAGGGCGAACAGGGTGCTCTTCCCGGCGCCGGAGGGGCCGACCAGGGCGGTCAGGCCGCCGGCGGGCAGGTCGAGGTTGAGGCGGTCGAGGACGGGGTGGTCGCGGCCGGGGTAGCGGAAGGCCACGTCGCGGAAGGCGAGACGGGCGGGGGCGCGCGCTGGGGTCTGCCTGGAAGGCGTGTGGCTGGCAGGAGTCTGCCCGGCAGGGGCCTCGCAGGCCGGGGTGAGCGGTTCGACGGGCAGCTGCTCGACCTCGGCGATCCGCTCGACCGCCGCCAGACCTCGCTGCAACAGGCCGGTGCCGGCGACCAGTTGGGAGAGCAGCGGGCCGAGGTAGACGAGATAGAGCAGGAAGCTGATCAGGCTGGTCACGCCGAGCCGTCCGTCGCCCACCCGGGCGGCCCCCAGGCCCAGCACCGCCAGGAAGGCCACCTGGACGGCCAGCGCCGAGGCTGCCTCGGTGACCGTCTCCCAGGCCGCCGCCCGGCTTCCGCTCGTCCAGGCCCGCTCCGCGGCACCGGCGGCCTGGGCGGTGAGCTGCGGCTCCAGCCCGTTCGCCTTGACCGTACGGAAGGCGCCCAACGCCCGGTCCAGCAGCGCGCCCAGCTCGCCGACCACCGTCTGCGCCTCCTTGGCCGCGCGCAACACCCGGGGGAGCAGGCTGCCGGAGAGCAGGGCCACCAGCAGCAGCACCCCCACCGTCACGCCGCACAGCACCGGGTCGAGCAGCAGCATCGCGACCAGCGCGCCGAGCGTCAGCAGCAGCGAGGTCGCCGAGCCGACCAGGGCCTGTGCGGTGGCGGCGCGCAGCAGCGTGGTGTCGGAGGTGACCCGGGAGATCAGGTCGCCGGGGCGCAGCCGGTCGAACTCGGGCACCGGCAGCCGCAGGAGCCGGGCGGCGAGCGTGCCGCGCGAGCGCCGCACCACGGTCTCGGCGATGAGCTGGAGCTGGTACGAGCCGAGGGCGTTGAGCAGCACGCCGGCGAGCATCACCCCGGCGAGCATCATGGCGGGCGCGGTGGCCGGGCGGTGGTCGGTGAGCGCGTCCAGGACGGAGCGCGCCGCCGCGGGCTGGATCAGGCCGACCAGGCCGCCGAGCAGGCTGAGCGTGCCGGCTGCCGCCAGGCGCCCGCGCTGCGGCCTGAGTTGGCGGGCGAGCAGGCGCCAGGCGGGGGGTGAGGGCGCGGGGGGCATAGCGGTGCCTTTCGGATCGGGGGCCCGGGGGAAGGGAGTCGGCGGCGCGGGTCAGGCCAGCAGGAGCGCCCGGTCCCAGGCGGTGGCGGGCGCGCGGTCGAGGGCGAAGGTGTGCAGGGCGAGAGCGGCGCCGGCGGCGCCGGTGAGGAAGCCGGCCGGGTCGTCGGTCCAGCCGTTCCGGGTCCGGGGTGCCTCGAAGGCGAAGGGTGCTGCGGGGTCGGTGAGTCGGAGCAGGTGCTCGGCCAGGGCGGGCAGCTGCCGTGCCACCCGTGAGTCGCCGCTGTCCTGCGCGACCCGCCAGGCGCACTGCAGCAGCCCGCCCCAGCCGTGGCAGAGCCCGGCATCCGTGAGGCCGTCGTGGCCCGAGGCGCGGGCCAGGGCCGCGAGCAGCGCCTCCTCGGCCGTTCGGCGCCACTCCGGCACGTCGAGCGCCAGCCCGGCCAGCTGCAACGACCGTGCGATGCCCGGCGACCCGTAGCACCAGGACGGCCGCCCGGGCGCGTCCTGGCCGGGTGCCGGAACCACGGAGGCAGGCTCGACGGAGGCCGGCCACCAGGGCCCGGCCGCGTCCGTACGGATCTCGCCGAGCAGCCACTCCACCAACCGGGTGATCGCGGCGTCCTGTCCGGGCACCCGCACCCCCTGCCGCCGGGCCAGCGCGAGCAGCGCGAGCGGGCCGGGGGCGCCGTGCGCCAGGCCGAGGTTGGCGTGGCCCAGCTCGGGCGCGACGGCGGCGTAGCTGTGCACGTCCTGGGCGACCCACCAGCCGGGCAGCCCGGCCAGCGGCTCGGTGAGCAACACCAGCGCCCGCAGGACCTGCTCCGTTGTGGGGCGGTCGTCGTCGAGCAGGACGGCGCCGAGCCCGGCCAGGCCCGAGATCAGGTCGTAGGACTCCAGGGCGGTGTGGCCGGCGCCGTCGGTGATCCGCTGCCGCTCGCGCCGTGCCAGGCGGTCGGCGAGGACGGCGGTCTGGTCGCGCAGGTGGGTACGGGCCGCGCGGTAGTCCTGCGCGGTCGCGGCGGCCCGGGGCAGCGCGAAGCAGAGTGCGGGCACGGCGTCGTACAGCCCGTTGCCGGGGGCTGCGGTCCGGGCCGAACGGGCCGCCAAGGTGAGCCAGTTGTGGGCCTGGGTGCGGAACGTGTCGTCGTAGCGGGCGAGTTCGGCGTACAGCAGGGCGATGCCGGGGGCGCCGCCCGCCAGGCCGTTCGGGTCCCACGGGCGGCCGGATGCGGCGAGCTCGGCGGCCACCCGGTCGGGGTCGGCGAGGCGTTCGGCGGTGGCGGCGACGGCCGCGGCGGCGCGTTCGCGCAGTGGCGTGATGGTGTCAACGCGGTCGCTCGGACCGTGCATGTCGTTCATGCTGTTCATACGGCGGCCCCGACCGGGCTGAGCGCCGCCGCCCGACCCCGGTACGCCCGCACCGTGCGCCGCGCCAGGGCGAGCGAGCGCTCCTCGCCGGTGCGGTCCACCCCGATCAGCCGGTTGTGGTGCATGTGCAGCAGCGCGCCGAGCGCCGTGTCGGCGCTGCTCCACCGCTCGTCAAGCCGCGCTCGGTAGGCGGCCAGGGCGGCGGCCCGCTCGTCCCAGGAGGCGAGCAGTTCGCTGCCGCCGGGCAGACGGCCGAGTTCGGTCCAGTGGCCGCTGGGGTCGATCAGCGCCTTGGCCTGTTCCCTTACGGGCAGCGGAAGTTCGTGCCGTTCGGTGGCGCGGTAGAACCGGGTGAGCAGGCCGAGGTCGCCGAAGTGGTGTGCCAGGTCGACGTAGTTGGCGGCGACGAGCGTCAACGGGTCGAGGTTCAGGCGGCGTTCGCGGAGCAGGCGAAGCTGTGCCAGGCAGGAACGGCTGTCGGCCGCGAACACCCGCTCGGCGGCGGCCATCGCCGCCGGACCGCCATAGCGCTCCAGCTCCGGTTCGTAGCCGTCCAGGACCAGCCGGTCGGCGAGCCCGTCGGCGGCCAGACGCTCGGCCCAGGCACCGAGGACTGGCAGCAGCTCGGCGCAGAGGGCGGTCGGGTCGCCGTGGAAGCGCAGCCGCAGGTGGGGTTGCGGGTCGAGGTAGCGGACGAAGAACCAGCGGTCGACCGCCGCGGGCAGCCGTTCCAGCAGCGCGGGCAGTTCCCGGCTGAGCAGCTCGTCCTGCCGGGCCGTGGAGCAGCGCAGCCTGGCGTACAGCCAGGACGAGCCGGGGCCGTGGACGGTCCGCCGCCGGGGCGGGGCGACAGCCGGGGTGCGGGCCGTGCCGGGGGAGCGGCGGATCAGGGAGAAGGACAGCTCGTTGGCGCGGCCGCCCTCGCCCAACCAGTCGGCCGGCTGCTCGGGCAGCTCCTGGAGGTACCCGCCGCCGCTGCCGGTCCACTCGTGGCGCAGCAGCTGGCGGTGGCGGTCGTCCGCCAGGTCGAGGGTGATCCGCTGGTCGTCGCTCACGCTCTGCACCGTGCGCGGCACCCGCCAACGGCTGCGCCACCGCTCCAGCAGCGCCGACCACTGCTCGTACGGCAGGTCGGCATCGCGCAGCCCCGGCTCCTCGGGCCGCCAGCGGGCCGGGCTGAGCACGGTGCGCCCGTAGCGGACCCGGGGCAGGAAGGGCAGCGGCTCGGCGGCGCCCCAGCGCCAGCGCGGCCAGACGGCCGAGGTGCCGCGGGCGAGGTCGTCCAGCAGCCGGGCGGCGTTGGGCGCGTGCGTATCGGTGGCCAGCATGTGCGGCACGGTCGGCACCACCTCCCGGCCGAGCCGGCGGGAGACCACCGCCAGCCGGTCGTGGTCGGCGACCACCGCGAGGTCGGCCGGGCCGAGGGTGCCCCGGTCCGAGCGGTCGGCGAACTGGCCGAGCGTGACGCGGTACGGCAGTACCCGCGGTGCCCGGGCCACATTGCCGGTGTGCGCGCGGGGCGTACGGAAGGTCAGCTGGGCGCGGACGGCCTCCGGGTTGTCGGTGGGCAGGGTGCGGATGGTGTCGGTCAGCGGGTGTCCGGCGTCGCCCAGCAGTCGTGCGAAGCGGCCCGCCATCGCCCCGGCGGTGGCGCCGGTCCCGGTCACCACCAGGGTGAAGTCGCCGTCCGCGAGCGCCTCGGGCGAGGCGGCCCGCAGCTCGACCAGCAGGTCCAGTGACGGGGGAGGGGGGGTGCCGGCGCCGCCGAGCCGGGCCAGCAGCTCGTCGTCCAGCAGCAGCTCGTGCTCCCCGCTCGCGGCGGCGCGCTGGGCGAGCGTCAGCAGTAGCTCGTCGCGAGCGTCGGCCGGCTCGCCGGGCCGCAGCGCGCGGGTGCCGCGGGGCAGCTGGTAGCCTGCGGGCGCCCCCAGGCCGCGCTCGGGGTCGAGCAGTTCGAGCAGCGGCACGGCGCGGCCCAGCCCGTACCGCTCCATGAAGTCCTCGTGGTACTGGCGCAGATGCGCCGGCCCCGGACGGCCCGCCGAGACCGCCCACAGCGCGTGCGCGGCCCGCTCGACCTCGGTGCGGACGGCGGCCGGCAGCCGCACCTCGACGTCGAGGCCGAGGTCGACCTGTACCAGCCGCTCGGCCGGGTACAGACGGCGCATCCGCTCGGTCAGCGCCCGCCACCGGGGCAGGCCCTCGCCGGGCGCGGTTCGCTCATAGGCCGCCAAATCGGCTTGTACGGCGCGCAGTTCATCGGCAGCCGGAAGGGGAAGCCGAGCCAGCAGGTGCCCGATCGGGTCCGGCTCCTCCAGGGGCGGCAGCAGGTCGGTCAGCAGGATCTGGGTGCGCACCAGCTCGCCGAGCAGCCAGTCCACCGCCGCGCCGTCCACCTGCGGATGCGCGGCGGTGACCGCCCGGTGCAGCTCGGTCCAGGGTAGCGGCTCGGCGGCACGGTCCAGCACGGTGCGGATCGCGGCCGTGTGGCGGATCGACAACTCCCGCCCGGCCGTGCGCTGCTCGGTGCCGGGCACCGGGAGGTACGGCAGCACCAGCCGGTCGCCGCGCAGCTGGCACAGGTCGTTGGCGGTCACCCGCAGCCCGCGCAGCACCGGTAGCTCGCGCTCAAGTACGGCGACCAGCCCGGTCAGCCACTCCTGGTCGGGGCGGGCCGCCTTGCGCGGCTGCCCGCCCCAGCGCACGGCGGGCTGCTCGGCGAAGCGGGCGGTGGCGACCCCGGCCATCAGGCCGAACGGGGTGGCCCGGTCGGACATCCGCAGCCGGTACCGGGTGACCGCGCGGGCCGCCTTGCGCAACTGCTTGGGCTTGACCGGCAGACCGGCCTCGACCAGGTCGAGCACCCGGCTGAGCGAGGGGCTGGACACGGCGACGGCCTCACGCAGCAGCGGGTCGGCGAGGGCGGCGTGCAGCTGCTCCAGGTCGGAGCCGGGCGAGGCCGGGGCCTCGGGCAGGGAACGGGCCGGCCGGACGGCGGCCCGCAGCAGGGCGACCTCGCCGCAGGCGAAGGTCGGCGTGTCCGGCATAAGCGGGGTCTCCTACCAAGGGGCGCGAACGGGGAACGGGAAGAAGGAAAGGGGAAACGTGAAAAGCCCGGGGCGGCGGCCCGGGGGATCGGCCGCCGCCCCGGGAACGGGATCAGTCGCAGCAGCGCGAGTTGCGGGTCGAGTTGCAGGAGAACGGCCAGGAACCGCTGGCGGCCGCGTTCTGCGCCTCGGTCTCCTCCTGCGCGGGGGCGCTGATCTCCAGGACGTCGAGCTCCAGGATGTCGTTCATGGCGAACCACCTTTCGTGGGATCCAGTGAGTTTCCGTCAGAAGGGCCAGCGCGGTACCCGAGCGGTCTTCCGTAGGCTCCGTGGCCCTTCCGACACCAGAAACATTAGGCAGGGTCGATCAACACTCGATCGACCAAAGGTCAGCGCCGCCACGCTCCCGATCGACGCCCGATCAACGCGCCCGCGCCGAAGACCGGACGGGGCTCGGCATCGGGGCCGTCCTCTGCTCCGGGCCTGTCTCTTGGGCCCTTGCCGGGGCCGCGGCCTGATCCGCCACAATCCAGGGGACAGGCCCTAATCTGTGCGACAACCGACGAAGATCGACGGCCGTGTGACCCGCGGCCGAGCTGGGGGGAAACAGCGTGGGCGAAGGCCAGACGGAGCTCGGGTTCTCGGTGCTGGGGCCGATGCGCGGCCGGCGCGACGGTGCGGCGCTGCGGCTCGGCAGCCCGCAGCAGCAGGCGATGCTCGCCGTCCTGCTGCTGCGCCCGGGCGGGGCGGCCGGTGCCGCCGACCTGATCGAGGCGCTCTGGGGCGAGGAACCGCCGCAGGCCGCGACCACCACCGTCCGCACCTACGCCTGGCGACTGCGCAAACTGCTGGAACCCGGCCACGGCACACCCTCCGTCCTGGTCTCACTCGGCGACGGCTACCGGCTGGTGCTGCCCCCGGACGCGGTGGACGCGCAGCGGGCCGAGCGGCTGGCTGCCCGCGCGGAGGCCGAGACCGCCGCCGGACGCGCCGCGCAGGCACGTCAACTGCTCAACGAGGCACTGGAGTTGTGGCAGGGCGAACCGCTGGCCGGGATCCCCGGCCCGTACGCGAAACGCCAGCGTGACCGACTCGGGGAGCTGCGGCTCGCGCTGCAGGAGGAACGGATCGCGCTCGACCTGGCGCTCGGCCGGGCCGCGCGCTGCGTGCCCGAGCTGACCGCGCTCACCACCGAGCACCCGCTGCGCGAGCGGCCGCACGGCCTGCTGATGCGGGCGCTGTGCCGCAGCGGGCGGCAGGCGGACGCGCTGGCGGCCTTCCGGCGGTTGCGCGAGGTGCTGGTGGACCAGCTCGGCGTGGAGCCGGGACCGGAGCTGACCGAGCTGCACCGGCGGATCCTGAACGGGGAGGAGTCCGCGGACGAGGCCCAGGCGGTGGACGACCCGCCCGTGCCGGCCGGGCAGTCCGTGGCGGAGGCGGCGCCCGCCGGTCTTCCCCGCCCGGCCCAACTCCCGCCCACAACCAGCGACTTCATCGGTCGGGCCGCCCAGGTCGACGCCATCCGGGCCGCCCTCACCGCCCCCGCCCGGGACGCGCTGCCCGTGGTCTCCGTGGTCGGCATGGGCGGCGTCGGCAAGACAGTGCTGGCCGTGCACGCAGCCCATGGCGCCCGGACCGCATTCCCCGACGGCGAGCTGTACGCCGACCTGCGCGGCGCCGATGCCCTCCCAGCTGGCCCCGCAGACGTGCTGGCCGGCTTCCTGACCGCGCTCGGCACCCGCCCCGAGGCCGTACCCGACAGCACCGACGACCGCACCGCGCTGTTCCGCTCACTGACTGACGGCCGGCGTCTGCTGGTGGTCCTCGACAACGCCCGTGACACCGCGCAGATCCGGCCGCTGCTGCCCGGCTCGCCCGACTGCGCAACCCTGGTCACCAGCCGCACCCGCCCGACCAGCCTGCCCACCGCCCTCCAGCTGGACCTGGACGTCTTCACGCCCGAGGAGGCCGTCGACCTACTCGGGCGGGTGATCGGCCCCCAGCGCCTGGCGGCCGAGCCACAGGCGGCACTGGACCTGGCGGCGGCCTGCGGCTACCTGCCGCTCGCGGTCCGGATCACCGCCGCCCGGCTGGCCGCGCGCCCGCGCTGGACCATCGCCAGCCTCAGCGAACGGCTCGCCGACGAGCAGCGCCGGATCGACGAACTGCGGATGGGTGACCTGGCCGTCGACGCGGCCTTCGAACTCGGCTACCGCCAACTGACGCCGGAACAGGCCCGCGCCTTCCGGCTGGCCGCCTGGTCCGAAGGGCCCGACCTTGGCCTGGACGCCGCCGCGGCCTTGCTGGACCTCGCGCCGGAGGAGGCCGAGGAGCTGCTGGAGTCCCTGGTGGACGCCGCCATGCTCGACTCGCTCACCGCCGGCCGCTACCGCTACCACGACCTGCTGCGCGGCTTCGCCCGCCGCACCTCACGGGCCCAGGGGGCCGAATCCGAGGCCGCGCGCAGCCGGCTGCTGGGCCACCTGCTGGCCGGCGCCCGTACGGCGTTCCAGCTCGCGGTGCCCGGCGACCCGGTGGCCGGGGCGCTCGGCGGCGATTTCGCGGGACCGTCCGGGCCGGTGCTCGCCGATCTGCCCGCCGCGCGGACTTGGGTCCGGGCGGCGAGCCCCGGCGCGATCGCCCTGGCCGGCCGACTGGCCACCGAGACCGGACCCGCCGATCAACTCCGCGCCGTCACCGACCTGTTGATCGCGCTCAGCCCCTTCGGCCCCGGCGAACTCGGCGGCCGGCTGGAGGCGGCGGTCCTCGCCTTGGTCGGCGCCGCCACCTCGAGCGGCGACCGCTTCGCCGAGGGCCGGGCCCGCTTCCTGCTCTGCGGCCTGCGGCTCGCCGCTACCCGGCTGGACGAGGCCCGTACGGAAGCCGAACTCGCGGAGCGGGCCAGCCGGGCGGCCGGGGACACCGTCATCCTGCGCCAGGTGCTCAACGACCTCGGCCTGATCGCCCAGGCGCTGCGCCGCAACGAGGAGGCGATCCGCCGCTTCGAGGAGTCGGTCGAGCTGGCCCGCCACCTGGACCACCGCTCCGGCGCGGTGGCTGGCACCGTCAACGCCGCGCTGGCCCGGGTACGGCACGGCCAGGCGGCGGAGGCAGCCGAGACCTGCGAGCGGGTCCTGCCCGAGGTCCGCGCGCTCGGCGACACCGCCAACACCGCGTACACCCTCTACGTGCTGGGCCTCGCCCTGCACGGCCTGGGCCGCTACCAGGAGGCCGCCGACCGCTGCCGCGAATGCCGAGCCCTCGCCGCCACCGCAGGGCGCCGCGACCGGGAGGCCCTGGCGGGCGTGCGCCTCGCGGAGGCCCTGCTGGCCCTGTCCCAGCCGGGACAGGCTGCGGCGGAGGCCGAGACGGCCCTGGCGATCACCGTGGAGACCGGCGCCCAGCGCGACCAGGGGTACGCACTGGTCGTCCTCGGCCGCTCCCTCGCCGAACTCGGCCGCCCCGGCGCCTCCCGGGCCCGACTGCACGAGGCGCATGCCATCTTCGAACGCCTCGGCCTCCCGGACGCCGCCGACGTCGCCACCCTCCTCGGCGAGCTGGTCGCGCTGCCAGCCGAGGCGTGATCGTCGCTGCTGCTACCTCGGCGTCCGGCAGGACACGCACCAGGCGCCGGTGCCGTTCCACTCGTCGATCCGGTTGCCGCCACCCGAACCGGTGCCGTCCGCGGTGATCTGGTGCGCCTGCGTCTGCGCCCGGGCCGCCGTCTGGGCCTGCGCGGAGGCGCCGACCTGCGGCAGGACGACCAGCCCGACGGCCACCGCCACGGAGGCGAGCCGGGCTGCGAAACGGGAGCTGCTGCGGTGCTTGATCATCCGAGTGCGCCTCTCTACCAAGTTGCCCGCCGGGTTTCGGCGGCAGACGTATGCTGCCACTTCCCGATCAACACAGGATCAACGACCAGGCGCCGGCCCCCTTGACCCGTTCAACCACGGGCCAGTTCCAGCGTCTGGCGAAGGTTGTGCTCGGCGATGCCCGCCATGGCAGCCCGGTCCGGGAAGTCCCCGTCGAGCAGCCGCAACGGGCCCGCCGTGAGGGAGAGCCGCTGGGCCAGGGTGTAGAGAGCGAGCCGGTCCTCGTCCAGACCGTCCACCCGCAGCGGCAGGTAGGCGTCGCGCAGGCGGATCCGCAGGAAGACGTGCTCCCACTCGACGTCGAAGTACATCGCGCCCTCGATGTCGATCACCACCGGGCTCCCGTGGGCGTCCACCCGGACGTGGTCGGGCCCCAGTTCGCCGTGCACGACGGCGTAGTCCGCGCGCGGCCGCACGGTCGCCGCCAGCGCGAGCAGCCGCTCCTCCAGCCGCTCGCGGGCTGCCGCGATCCGCGGATCACGCGACGCCGCCTCGGCAAGGTCCCGCAGGGCACGGTCCAGGACGACCCCCTCGCAGGACGTCCCGTGCGAGGTCCCGCCGTCGTCGACCACGGCCACCTTGCCGTAGGCGGGCGCGCGGTGACCGCGCATCGCCTCCAACGCTTCCCCGAGCCGGGCCGCCACCGGCGCGGCGGCCTGCGGGTCGCGGGTGAGCAGTTGCTCCAGGCTCTCGCCCCGTACGTCCTCGACGATCGCCAGGCCGGTCGGACCGTGCGCCCCGTCGCGGTCGACCAGCCGGATCGCAGGGACACGGACACCGAGCGCGGCCAGCCGCGCATGTGCCGCCTCGAACAGGTCGAGCCCGAGACCGGGCGAGAACGGGTCGGCGAGATCCTCGTCCCCCTCGGCCGCCGGCCAGTAGTTCTCCGCGTCGTCCCACAGATAGGCGACCGCGGTCGTCGCATCGTCCATCACCAGGCGGTACACGCCCT
This sequence comes from Kitasatospora sp. NPDC001159, assembly GCF_053598235.1. Classification (NCBI taxonomy): domain Bacteria; kingdom Bacillati; phylum Actinomycetota; class Actinomycetes; order Kitasatosporales; family Streptomycetaceae; genus Kitasatospora; species Kitasatospora sp. NPDC001159. The sequence goes on along the minus strand of NZ_JBSFJV010000106.1, from coordinate 10,112 downwards.
TCTTGCTGCCACCGGTCACCCGCTCGACCGCCGCCAACCGCCGGCCGCCACCCAGCGCGGCCCGCGCCGCCCCGGCCAACCGCTCCCGCGTCACAACCCCCGGTACCACGTCCCGAACCGCCTCTCCGTCAGCACGACCCACGCACGCTACGGGACAGCCGAGTCGGGGACCACCGGTTAACCGCACCTTGGCCCGGCGCGCGGGTGCGTGAGAGTCTCACGGTGACGAGCTCTCGGGAGAGGTCGCGCAGGCGCGGGGTTGTCGGCGGGGCCGACTTCCCACTCTGCGTGCCGCCCTCTGCCGGTCCGAGCCGGGCTCACCGTTGGAGGATGCGCCGGAGCCAGCGGGTGCGGGCGTCGTGGGCGTCCTGGGAGATGACCGCGTGCGGGGCGAGGGTGTCGAAACCGTGGCAGGCGCCGGGCCACACGTGCAGTTCGGCGTCGCCGCCGGCCTGCCAGATCGCGTTGGCGTAGGCGACGGCCTCGTCCCGGAACGTCTCGGCGGACCCCACTTCGACGTACGCCGCAGGCAGCCGGCACAGGTCGGTGGCACGGGCCGGGGCGGCGTAGGGGGAGAGGTCGGCGGCGCCGTACCGGTCGCCGAGCAGAGCCTGCCAGGCGGTGGCGTTGGAGGCGCGGTCCCAGGTGTCGTGGCCGGCCATCTGGTGGCTGGAGAAGGTGTCGCCGCGGTCGTCGAGCATCGGGCTCAGCAGCAGCTGGCCGACCGGTGCCGGACCGCCTCGGTCACGGGCCAGCAGCGCCAGGGCCGCGGCGAGCCCGCCGCCGGCGCTCTTGCCGCCGATGACCACGCGCCGCGCGTCCACGCCCAGCACGTCCGCGTTCTCGACCACCCAGTCGAGCGCGGCGTAGCAGTCCTCAACCGCCCCGGGGAAGCGGGTGCGCGGCGCCAACCGGTACTCGACGGACACGACCGCCAACCCCAGCGGCAGCGCCCACGCGCGCAGCAGCCGGGGCAGGACCGACCACGCGTTGCCCGTCACCATCCCGCCGCCATGCAGGTAGTACAGCAACGGCAGCGCCTCGCGAACCCCGGTGGCGCGCGCACTGACGAGCGTGACGTCGCCCCCGCCGTCGGCCCGCGGCACGCGCAACTCCTCCACCTCGAACCGGCCGCCGTCGCGCAACCGGTCGAGCGTCGGACGGGGCCGGGCGGCGACGTCCCGCTCCTGCCACGCCGCCAGGCCCTCCGGGGTGAGCACCTCCCGCGCCTGCTCGCCAGCGGCCGTCACTGCCGCCCCCACCTGCGGATCCAGAGGAGGCACACGCCGAACCGCCGCTCCACCCACCATCAGTACCCCCTCGCCGAGGGGCGCCCAGCAGCGCCCGACCAGCACAGCTTGCCAGCCCTGCTCGTGCTGACGCGCAGTGCCCCCGAACCGCCCCGGAGTGCGGGTCGTCGCCGTCACTCGGCAGTAAGGACCGCCGACCTGCTCGGCTGGGAGGTGGTCGAGGAGGCGGTCGACTCCGAGAGCGACGAGGTCCTGTGCGTCGCGCTGGCCGGACCCGCTCCGCAAGGCTAGTGGTTGCCCTCCACCACCACCGTGCGCGGGGCCTCGGCGAGAACGATGCCGTTCCAGGTCGCACGCATCATCGGGGTCTCCTCCGGGGGGTCTGGCGGCCGAGCGGTCTGGCGAATGCACCACACGGCGGTCCCTGGAGAGGGCGTACGAGCGGTGGCGTCACGCCGCCCAGCCTGCGCGTCGGCCCCGCCCGGCCGTGCGGGGACTGTCGGCCACACGACCATGTCCGCTGCCGGTCGTCGGCCGGGCGCCTAGCGTGGTGGGGGTGACGGGTGGACCCGACGAGGAGGACCGGCGATGAGCGAACAGCAGCTGGCGGACGTGATCGTGATCGGCCTCGGCCCCGGCGGCGAGCACGTCGCCGGACGCCTCGCGGAGGCCAGCCTCGACGTGATCGGCATCGAGGCCGAGCTGGTCGGCGGTGAGTGCCCGTACTGGGGCTGCATCCCCAGCAAGATGATGATCCGCGCCGGGAACCTGCTCGCTGAGACCCGGCGGGTCCCCGGGATGGCCGGACGCTCCCAGGTCGCCCCCGACTGGACGCCGGTCGCGCACCGGATCCGCGACGAGGCCACCGACGACTGGAACGACCAGGTCGCCGTCGACCGGCTCACCGGCAAGGGCGGCCGCTTCATCCGTGGCAGGGCCCGCCTGACCGGCCCGAGGAGAGTGTCAGTGAACGGCCAGGAGCTCACCGCCCGGCGCGGCGTCGTGATCGCCACCGGCACCCGCCCCACCGCCCCGCCCGTCCCGGGGCTGGCCGAGGTGCCGTACTGGACCAACCGCAACGCCATCGCGGCGAAGGAGCTGCCGGAATCCCTGCTGGTGCTCGGCGGCGGCGCGATCGGCCTCGAACTCGCCCAGGTCTTCGCCCGCTTCGGCACCGTCGTCACCGTCGTCGAGGCCCTGGACCGCCTGCTGCCGAACGAGGAGCCCGAGGCCAGCGGGATGATCGCGCCGATCCTGGAACGGGAGGGCATCGAGATCCGCACGGGGGCCCGGGCCGTCCGCGCCGAGCACGACGGACCGACCTTCACCCTCCACCTGGACGGCGGCGAGCTCCTGACCGCCGAACGCCTCCTGGTCGCCACCGGCCGCCGCGCCGACCTCAGCGAACTCGGCCTGGACACCGTCGGACTCGACCCCGCCGCCCGCGCCGTCCCCACCGACGGACAGCTGCGCGCCGCCGACGGCCTCTGGGCGATCGGCGACGTCACCGGCCACGGCGCCTTCACGCACGTCGCCATGTACGAGGCCGAGATCGCCGTCCGCGACATCCTCGGCGACCCCGGCCCCGACGCCGACTACCGCGCCCTGCCCCGAGTCACCTTCACCGACCCGGAGATCGGCGCCGTCGGCCTGACCGAACAGCAGGCCCGCACGGCCGGGCTGACCGTCCGCGCCGGCAGCACCCAGCTGCCGTCCGCCACCCGCGGCTGGATCCACAAGGCCGGCAACGAGGGCTTCATCAAGCTCGTCGCCGACGCCGACCGGGGCGTGCTCGTCGGAGCGACCTCCGCCGGGCCGACGGGCGGCGAGGTGCTGTACGGGCTGGCCGTCGCGATCCAGGCCCAGGTACCGCTCAAGCGACTGCGGCACATGATCTTCGCCTACCCGACCTTCCACCGCGCCGTCGAGGCTGCCCTCGCCGACCTGGGATGACCGACCACCGCTGCGGACTGTCGGCTCGCCGACAGTCCTCAACCACCCGGGGCCCCGTCGCGCCTACAGGGACCGCCATGCCGGACATCCTCGGCCTGCGCGCACCCGCCCGATGGCCCTTCGGGCGGCGGCCTGGACGGCCCGCAGCCCGCCGAGAGGCGGTGCCGCGACCAGGTCCACAGTGTGGCGGTCAGGGCGGCCGGGCTCACCAGCAGGAGGGGGAGCAGAATGCCGGGCGAGCGGGCGTCGAGCAGGGCGGGGAAGATCCGGCCGGTGCCGGCGACGGCCAGCAGGGCGGTGGTCAGGGTGGTGCCGAAGACGAGCGCCGGCGCCCGCGGCGAGCCGTGGCGCAGACGGTGGGCGCTGTAGGCCCAGGCCCAGACGGCGGCCGCGGCCGCGCTGAGGATCACGAACGCGAAGACGCCCGCGATGAGGTGGTTGAGCTGGTCGGTCTCCTCCACGGCGGAGCCCCACTGCTCCCGGGGCGGAAGGTGGCTGCTGGGGGAGGAGCGCGTGGCGAGGACGGGGCCGAGCCTCGCCGACGCGCTCCACCAGCCGCATGAGTACGGCTACTCACTTCGCCCGGGCGGGAAACCCAGGCTGCTCAGGGGGCTGCGCCGAACCACCGGGCCAGCGCGTCCAGCAGGGACTGCTGGTCGTCGCCCACCCACGCCACGTACCCGTCGGGTCGCAGCAGGACGGCGGGGACGTCCAACTCCCCGCCCGCGTCGACGACGTGGTCGACCCGGTCCGCCCAGCCCGTCACCGCGAGGCGGCCGCCGGTCCGGTCGAGCAGCAGCCCGTGGCCGCCACGCATCAGCTCGTAGAGGCGCCCCCGCTTGAGCTGGACGTCGCGCAGTCGCCGACCGAGCAGTTCGTGGCCCTCGCCGAGGTCGTAGCGGACCCCGACCGCGGTGACCATCTCGGTCATGTACCGGTTCACCTCCTCGAAGTCCATCAGCGTCGAGAGCAGCTCCCGCAGCGCGGCGGGACCGGCCTCGGTGCCCATCAGCGTCATCTGGGCCCGGGTGTTGGCCAGCACCCGGGCGCCCACCGGGTGGCGTTCGGCGTGGTAGCTGTCCAGCAGGTCGGCCGGGGCCCAGCCCCGAATCTGGGCCGCGAGCTTCCAGCCCAGGTTGTAGGCGTCCTGGATGCCGAGGTTGAGGCCCTGGCCGCCGGTGGGCGGGTGGATGTGCGCCGCGTCGCCGGCCAGGAAGGCCCGGCCGACCCGGTAGCGCTCGGCCTGCCGCGTGGCGTCGCCGAAGCGGGAGAGCCAGCGCGGCGAGTGCGCGCCGAAGTCGGTGCCCGCGACGCCCATCAGCTGCCGCCGGAACTCCTCCAGGGTGGGCGCGGTGCCGCGGTCCTCGACCACGTCCGCGGCGGGCACGACCACGCGGTACACCCCGTCCCCCTGGGGGATGGTGCCGAAGCGCAGCTGGGTCCGGCGGACCTCGGTGACGACGGACTCGATGGTCGCCGGGTCCTCGGTCAGCGACAGCTCGCCCAGCAGGGTGTCGGCCTTGGAGGGCTCGCCGGGGAAGCCGACCCCGAGCAGCTTGCGCACCGTACTGCGCCCGCCGTCGCAGCCGACCAGGTAGCGCGAGCGCAGCCGCGTGCCGTCCGCCAGCTCGACGTTCACCCCGTCCTCGTCCTGGCTCAGCCCGACCACCTCCTGCCCGCGCCGGATGTCGGTGCCCAGTTCGAGGGCGTGCTCGTTGAGCAACTGCTCGGTGACCGGCTGCGGGGTGGTCAGTCCGTACGGGTGGGCGGTGTCCATGGTCTCCGGCCACGGCTTGTGGATGCCGCCGAAGAAGCCGCCGACCGAGAACTTCCCGCTCACCGCGAGGAACCCGTCCAGTAGCCCGCGCTGGTCCATCATCTCCACGCTGCGCACGTGCAGGCCCCGGCCGCGGGACTGCGAGGTCGGCTCGGTCAGCCGCTCCAGCACCACCACCCGCACGTCGTGCAGTCGCAGTTCGCTAGCCAGCATCAGACCGGTCGGCCCGCCGCCGACCACGATCACGTCGATCATCAGTACTTCCCCCATGGGTTCGCGCGAGGCCTGTACCCGGGACAAAGACGCAGGTATGTCGCGAACCGAAGATTTCGCATGTTCCGGCCTCGGTCGATGATTCTGCGCCATGACCGGGTCCTTGCCGCAAGGCCCCCCGGGCGAGGTAGGTTGGTGGTGGCAGGGAGGGATGACTTCCTTGCTTTTTTCGTTTTCGTCGACTTGCGGCGGGCCGTCTGCTTTCAATTCGGTGGTGGGGGAACGGCGGGCCTGCCAGGATGGCGCCCTGCTGATCTTCAGGAGCAAGGCCGCGTGGGCGGCCGAAGGCGCTGCGCGCGGAGTGCCGGCCGCCTCGATGTCATGTGCGGGTGAGCCGGATCCGTGGTGTCTCGGGGCTGACCCGGGCGGCGATGCGGCGACTGGAGGAGGAGCGGTTCTGGGCCGGCGCTGTCGCCGGCTCCCCGGCCGAGTGCCGTCAGCACCTCGGGCAGCCCGGTCTCACCGGCAGCCGACCGCTGACGGCAGAGGCGTCTGACGCTTCGACAGCGGACGCTACGGGGTCGAATGTTCGGGTGGGACGGGAACGGACGGGCGAGCCCGGGTGTCGACCGTCTGGTGCGGGCGCGCACCCCTGGTGTCCTCGGGCAGTGCCGGTGCGCCCGCGGCGACGGGTGCCCGGCCACGCCGTTGACGGCGGTCGTTCGGGCACGTCAGGCTCGAAGGGTCGCCGAGGGCGGGCGCGTTGGTCGCGCCCCGGCGAAGACGCCCATCGTGCACCCCTGTGTGGAGGTCCCCGTGTCCAAGCGCCGCCTCGCCCTTCCCGAAGCTGCCGTCGCCGCCCTGACCCTCGCCGCCCTGCTGTTCCCGGCGGCCGACGCCCAGGCCACCCCGGCCGCCGACTCCTGCACCCAGAACTGGAGCATCAGTTCCGCCGAGGGCTATGCCAACGGCAAGTGGTGCAACAACAACACCAAGATCGTCGGAACGGTGCACGACACCAAGGCGGACGGCCGTTGTCCGTTCGTGCGCGCCGACATCTCCAGCGGCAGTGTCGTCGACAGCGACTGGGCCGGAGGCAAGGGCAAGTCCCGCGCCATCACCATGTACGCCCCTTCGGGCACTCACTTCACCAGGGTCTCGATGAGCTACATCAACTGCTGAGCACGGCCGCGTCAGCCCGTCCTGCGCGACCCATGGCAGCGGAAGCGTCAGGACGTCATCGCGGCTCGGTCGGACTCGCTGCGCAGGACGCAGAATTCGTTGCCTTCGGGGTCGGCGAGGACCGCCCAGCCGGAGCCATCGGGATTCCGGTGATCGGTGACAAGGGTGGCGCCGAGGCCCAGCAGCCGTTCCACCTCCTGATCGCGCGAGGTCTCCGGGCGCAGACACACATGGAGCCGGTTCTTGCTCGTCTTGGCCTCGGGCACCTGGCTGAAGTACAGGACCGGGCCTTCCGCCAGCAGCACCTGGACCTCCGGATCACCCGGCTTGTCCTCCGGATGCAGCGGACGGCCGGTCACCCTGCTCCAGAACCGGGCCAGCTCATAGGCATTCGTACAGTCAATCGCCACGTTCTGCAATACCGAGACCATGCGCCCGAGCCTGCCCGATTTCCACTTCGAACACCACCGAGTTGGCAGGGTGCCCGACCGGCTAGCCGCCGCCCCGGAGGACCTGGAGACCCAGGACACCTACTGCGCCACCGGCTTCCTCCGCCGCGCCGCCGAGGCCCTCCACCGCCACAACAGCGTCGCCCGGCGGCTCGAACAGATCGTCAAGGTCCTGGAGTCCGACCTGTCCGACCCCGCCGGGCTGACCCGCGCCAGGCTCGCCCTCGTCGCCCCCGGCTACCCGGTCTTCCGGATCTCGGGCAGCTGAGCGGGAGTCGGCGCCAGATAACGGAGCTTGCCCTCCTCCATGCCGACCAGGCGGCCGCCGTTGGCCTCGATCACCAGCCGGGAGGCGGCGTTCGACTCGTCGCAGGTCAGGAGCACCTCGGTGATGCCGAGCGCGGCGGCGACCGGCAGGGCGGCGGCGAGCATCGCCGTCGCGTGGCCCCGGCGCCGGGCGCCCGGCCGTACGTCGTAGCCGATGTGCCCGCCGACTCGCTGCAACCTCGGGGTCAGCCGGTGGCGGATCGCGATCCGGCCCAGCAACCGGTCGCCCTCGGCCCACCAGAGCGTCGTCATCGGCACCGCCGTGTCCGGGCGCATGCCCGCCTCGGTGCGCTCGGCCAGGACCCGGGCGACATAGCTGCCGAAGGCGGCGGGGTCGGTTAGGGCGGCCGGGTCGACGTCGGTGACGAACCACGGGACGGGGTGGCCGAGTTCGTGGAACTCGGCCACCGCCGCCAGGAACGAGGTCCGCAGGCGGACCGTCGGATCGATCAGTTCAGGCATCGCGCCATGATGCCCGTCGGGGTGGATCTCAGGGCCGGGACCGACCGTCAGCCCTTGCCGCCCGCCGCGAGCACCTGGGCCGCCGCCACGCCGGCAGCGCTGTTGCCGTGGCCGCCGCCCTCGACCTCGGCCGCGACGGCGAGGTCGTTGCGGTAGGCGATGAACCAGCTGTTGGTGGCCTGGCCCGAACCGGCCTCGACGGTGCCGGTCTTGGCGCCGATCTGGCCGCTCAGCCCGGACATCGGGGCGCGGGCGGTGCCCTGGGTCGCGGTCCCGGCCATCATCGCGCGCAGATCGCGGGCGACGTCCGCCGGCAGCTTCCTGGGCGCGGAAACGCGCTTGACGTCCTCCCGCAGCACGGGCTGACGGAACGTTCCGCTCTGCACGGTCGCGGCCACCGAAGCCATCAGCAGCGAGTTCACCTGGATCTGGCCCTGGCCGATGAACTCGGCCGCCGCCTCGTCCTTGTTCCCCGGCACCGGGATGGTGGCGTCCCGGCTCGGGATGCCGATGCGCCACTGCAGGCCGAGACCGAACTGCTCGCGCGCCACCGTCGCCAACGTGCCCGGCTGCAGCTTTTCCAGACCCTTGTCGATGAAGCCGGTGTTGCAGGAGCGGGTGAAGTCGTCGGTGAGCGTGTAGTTGGGGAAGTCCCCGGGCTCGTCGTTGTGCCAGGCCCTGGGGGAGTTGGTGGTCTCCTTGCACGGCACCACGGTGTCCGGGCCCACCCCGGCCTCCAGCAGCGCGGCCGAGGTGATCACCTTCATCGTGGAACCCGGCGGCTGCCCGCCCCCGACCGCGCGGTTGAAGCCGCCCTGCGGGGCGTACGCCATCGCCAGGATCTGCCCGGTGCTCGGCTGGACGGCCACCAGCGAGGCCGGCTTTCCGCCCGCCGACTGCTGCTTTACCGCCTCCTCGGCGACCTGCTGGAGATCGGCGTCCAGGGTGAGCTTGACCTGCGGGGCGCTCGGCGGGGTGAGGACGAACAGCTGCTCTGGATCCTGCGCCCCGCCGCCGGACAGCACCACGGCCTGCCCGGTCACCACCGTGGCGCCGTCGGGGGGCGCGATCTGCGGCAGCACGCTGCGCAGCGACGGGAAGGAGTCCAGCGGACGGCCCTGGCGGTCGGTCGGCTGCGACACCGGGTTGGGCAGCGGCCGCACGGCGATCGTCTTGCCCGCGCCGAGCTTGGGGTGGACCACGCTCGGCGCCCACCGCACCAGCGTGCGGCCGTCGGCCGCACGCATGACGCCCAGCACACTGTCGTACTCCCAGGCCTCCGTGGCCCCGTCGAACTCCGCCCGCACCTTGAAGCCGACGGCGGGCTCGCTCGGCGTACCGGACGAGGCCGGGCCCGTCCCGGTCAGGGCGAGCGACTTGGCCGGCACCCCGTCGTGGAACGCGCTCAGCGCCATCCGCGCGGCCTCCGGACGGTCGGTCAGCCCGGCCGCGACCGTGAACTCCCCCCGACCCCAGGCCGCCAGGAAGTCCTTGGCGACCGCCTCAGCCTGTGCCGCGTCCGGCGGCTGCTGCGGCGACCGCGTCGCGGCGGCCGCCCTGTCGCCGCCCCCGTTCCCGGAGGAGCCGCCCGACACGGCGCTCATCAGGTTGTAGGCGCCGTACCCGCCGACCCCGACCAGAGTGGCGAACACCCCGCCGACCGCCACCAACGCGACCCGGCGGGCGGTCGAACGGCGCGGCGGCTCGTCCTCGTACTCCTCGTACTTCGCGTGATCGGTGAAGTCGGTGCACTCCGGTTCCTTGTGCATCCTGCTCCGTCCCCCCCTGTGTATGTCCTGTTCACAGGCCCGCCCGAGCTCCGATGCCGGACCGCGCGGTCGGCCGAAGGGTCGTTCGGGCCCGGACAAGCCTAATACTGCGGTTAATACTGCGGTCGGGATTGATGATGATCGGCCCTGGGGGATGCGGGGCGGGGGCGGTCGTGCAGCCGGGGCGCCAGGCGGGCGGCGGCCAGCCGGGCGACCAGGCCGCCCATGCTGTGCGCGACCAGGACGAAGCGGCCGGGGACGACGGCCTCGGCCAGGGCGACCAGGTCCGCTGCCAGCTGGTCCACGGTGAGCGGCGCGTCGCTGCGGGTGCTGCGGCCGAAGCCGGAGCGGTCGTAGGCGACCAGCCGGGCGCGGTCCGTGAGCAGGGGCAGCACCGCGTCCCAGGAGGTGCGGCCGAGGCCCTGGCCGGCTTCGAAGAGCACCTGGTCGGGGCCGGTGCCCGACTCCTCTCCTCTTCCCCGTCGCGCCGCCGCCTGATGAAGAGCGCGTCGGGGAGTGACAGCCGAAACGGCCCGTACGAGCGGATGCTCGTACGGGTCGTCGCCGTTCAGCAGTTGAGTCTTTCGGCCGTTGAGCCGTTCGGCCGTTCGGGCTCCCGGCCTCAGACCTTCTTCACCACGCTGGACTTGAGCTGCATCGCGCCGAAGCCCTCGATGCGGCAGTCGATGTCGTGGCCGTCGACGCCGTCGACCAGGCGGATGTTGCGCAC
>NZ_JBSFJV010000105.1:0-25545 GCF_053598235.1 Kitasatospora sp. NPDC001159 | reverse complement strand
GGCTCCACACCTACAATCACCACCGCGGACACACCGCACTCGCAGGCAAGCCACCCGCCAGCCGCGTCCCCAACCTCACGGGTCAGAACACCTAGACCTCGACGAAGGGTTCCGGATAGCGGCAGAGCCCGCGCGGGCCGCCGTCGTACGCCGCCAACGGCAGCGCCTGGAAGTACGCCTCCGGCACCTCGAACGGGCCGGTGACCTCGTGCCGCCCGGCCGGGGCGAAGCCGAACCGGCCATAGTAGCCCGGATCGCCGAGGACGACCACCAGCTTCTCCCCCGCTTCCTCGGCCGCCGAAAGCGCGGCCCGGACGACGAGTTCGCCGACGCCCTTGCGCTGCCACTCGGGCGCGACCGCGACCGGCGCGAGCGCCAGCGCGTCACCGCCACCCCCGCCGTCGCCGACCCGCAACCGGGTCAGCAGGGCGTGCCCGATCACCAGACCGGACTCGTCCACCGCGACCAGCGACAGCCCGGGCAGCCAGGCGGGATCGCGGCGCAGCGCGTCCACCAGATCGGCCTCGTCCGGGCCGGGGAACGCGGCCATGTGAACCCGCCTGGTCGCCGGGGCGTCCTGCGGACTCTCGACTCTCGTAGTGACCTGAGTGACCTGAGTGACCTGCATGAGTCAACCCTCCCTGCGTCTCACGCCGTTGTGGACCGGCCCCGGGCGGTGGGTGGACCGTCCGGGGCCGTTGAAGGTTAGCGGATGATGCTTCGTCAGCTCTTGGGCTGCGCCTCCGACTTGGCGTCCTCGCGGACCTTCGGCTGGGCGTCGACGCCGGCCTCGCGGCGCTGCGCCGGAGTGATCGGGGTCGGGGCGCCGGTCAGCGGGTCACCACCGGTGGACGTCTTCGGGAAGGCGATGACGTCGCGGATGGTGTCGTACCCGCCCAGCAGGGTCACGATCCGGTCGAGGCCGAAGGCGACACCACCGTGCGGCGGCGGCCCGTAGTTGAAGGCGTCCAGCAGGAAGCCGAACTGCGAGGCCGCCTCCTCCTCGGAGAGGCCGATCGCGTCGAACGCCCGCTTCTGGACGTCCCGCTGGTGGATACGGATCGAACCGCCGCCCAGCTCCGAGCCGTTGAGGACCAGGTCGTAGGCGTTGGACAGGGCCGAGCCCGGGTCGGTGTCGAAGGTGGCCAGCGACTCCGCGGTCGGGGCGGTGAACGGGTGGTGCACCGCGTGCCAGCCCTGGAACTGGCCCTTGTCGTCCTCGATCGGCTCGAACATCGGGAAGTCGACGACCCAGAGGAAGGCCCACTTGGACTCGTCGATCAGCTCGCAGCGGCGGCCGATCTCCAGACGGGCGGCGCCCAGCAGCTCCTGCGAGGCGCGCTCCTTGCCGGCCGCGAAGAAGACCGCGTCGCCGTTCTTGGCGCCGGCCGCGGCGGCGAGGCCGGCCAGGTGCTCCTCGGAGAGGTTCTTGGCGACCGGGCCGCGCAGCTCGCCGGTCTCGGCGTCGATCAGCACGTAGGCGAGGCCCTTGGCGCCGCGCGCCTTGGCCCAGTCCTGCCAGGCGTCCAGCTGCTTGCGCGGCTGCGAGGCACCGCCCGGCATGACCACGGCGCCGACGTACGGGGCCTGGAAGACGCGGAACTCGGTGCCCTTGAAGTACTCGGTGAGGTCGGTGAGTTCCTGGCCGAAGCGGACGTCCGGCTTGTCGGAGCCGTAGCGGCCCATCGCGTCCGCGTAGGTCATCCGCGGCAGCGGGTTGGGGATCTCGTAGCCGTGCACCTCGCGCCAGACGGCACCGATGATCTTCTCGCCGAGGGCCAGGACGTCCTCCTGGTCGACGAAGGAGGCCTCGATGTCCAGCTGGGTGAACTCCGGCTGGCGATCGGCGCGGAAGTCCTCGTCGCGGAAGCAACGGGCGATCTGGTAGTAGCGCTCCATGCCGGCCACCATCAGCAGCTGCTTGAACAGCTGGGGCGACTGCGGCAGCGCGTACCAGTGGCCGGGCTGCAGGCGGACCGGCACGAGGAAGTCGCGGGCGCCCTCGGGGGTGGAGCGGGTGAGGTACGGCGTCTCGATGTCGAGGAAGTCGTTCTCCTCCATCACCCGGCGGATGATGTTGTTGACCTTCGAGCGCAGCCGCAGGCCCTTGGCCGGGCCCTCACGGCGCAGGTCCAGGTAGCGGTAGCGCAGCCGGACCTCCTCGTTGACCGTACCCGGCTCGTACTCGGCGACCGGGAAGGGCAGCGGGGCGGCCTCGGAGAGCACCTCGATCCCGCTGACCACGACCTCGACGGCGCCGGTCGGAATCTCCGGGTTCTCGTTGCCCTCGGGGCGGACCCGGACGTCGCCGACGACCTTGACGCAGTACTCGGCGCGCAGGCCGTGCACCGAGTCCAGGTCGCGGACCACGATCTGCACGGTGCCGGAGGCGTCGCGCAGGTCGATGAAGGCCACGCCGCCGTGGTCGCGGCGGCGGGCGACCCAGCCGGCCAGGGTGACGGTGGTGCCTGCGTGCTCCGGGCGGAGCGTGCCCGCGTCGTGCGTGCGGATCACAGCTGCTTCTCCTTCAGGGTGGTGACGAGTGCGTCGAGGGCGACGGGGGTCTGCTCGCCGGTGCTCATGTCCTTGAGCTGGACGACGCCCTCGGCGAGGTCCCGGTCCCCGGCGATCAGGGCGAAGCGGGCGCCGGACCGGTCGGCGGACTTCATGGCGTTCTTGATGCTCTTGACGCCGAAGGCGAGGTCGGTGGCGACGCCGGCCCGGCGCAGCTCGATCACCTTGGCGAACAGGATGTTCTTGGCCTCCTCGCCGAGCGCGACGGCGTAGACGGAGGTGACGGCCGGCAGGTCGAGGACGACGCCCTCGGCCTCCAGGGCCAGGTAGGTGCGGTCCACGCCGAGGGCCCAGCCGACGGACGGCAGCGCGGGGCCGCCGATCATCTCGGACAGGCCGTCGTAGCGGCCGCCGCCGCCGATCGCGGACTGGGCGCCGAGGCCGTCGTGCACGAACTCGAAGGTGGTGCGGGTGTAGTAGTCCAGGCCGCGGACCAGCTTCGGGTCGTCGACGAAGGCCACGCCGTTGGCGGTGAGCAGCTCGCGGACCTTCTCGTCGTACGCCTTGCAGTCCTCGCAGAGGAAGTCGCGCAGCATCGGGGCGCCGACCAGCTGCTCCTGCACCGACTCGCGCTTGTCGTCCAGGACGCGCAGCGGGTTGATCTCGGCGCGGCGGCGGGTCTCGTCGTCCAGGTCGAGGCCGGCCAGGAACTCGATCAGGGCGGCGCGGTAGACCGGGCGGCACTGCTTGTCGCCGAGGCTGTTGAGCAGCAGCGAGTAGTTGCTCAGTCCCAGCGAGCGGAAGGCGTCGTCGGCCAGGATGATCAGCTCGGCGTCCAGCGCCGGGTCCTCGGCGCCGATCGCCTCGGCGCCGACCTGGGAGAACTGGCGGTAGCGGCCGGCCTGCGGGCGCTCGTAGCGGTAGTACGAGCCGGAGTACCACAGCTTGACAGGCAGGTTGCCCAGCTTGTGCAGGTTGGCCTGGAGCGCGGCGCGCAGCACCGAGGCGGTGCCCTCGGGGCGCAGCGCGAGGTCCTCCTTGCCGCGCTTGGTGAGGGAGAACATCTCCTTGGTGACGATGTCGGTGGACTCGCCGACACCGCGCGAGAACAGCTTCACGTCCTCGAAGACCGGGGTCTCGATGTAGCCGTAACCGGCCCGGCGGGCGGGCGCGGCGATGCGCTCGCGGATCGCCAGGAAGGTCGCGGAGCTGGGGGGCAGCAGGTCGTAGGTGCCCTTGGGGGCGGTGAAGGTGCTCAACTTCTCTTCCGTCACATTCCTCGTCGCGGGAAAGCCGGGGCGCCGGCCGCCCCTGCTGCCTGTCGGAGGTAGGGGTTGGTGGCGCGCTCGCGGCCGATGGTCGTCTGTCCGCCGTGGCCGGAGAGGACCACGGTGGTGTCGTCGAGGGGCAGGCACACCCGGGCCAGCGAGCGCATGATCGCCTCGCTGTCCCCGCCCGGGAGGTCGGTACGCCCGATGGAGCCGGCGAACAGCAGGTCGCCCGAGAACAGCACCGGGGGGAGGTCCTCGGCACCGGGCGTCCGGAAGGTCACCGACCCCCCGGTATGGCCCGGGGCGTGGTCCACGGTGAGCTGCAGGCCGGCCAGCTCCAGCACGCTGCCGTCGGTGAGCTCGCGCACGTCGTCGGGCTCGCCGACGGTGAGCTCACCCATCAGCTGGGTGCCCAGGGAGCGGCCGAGCGCCTTCTCCGGGTCGGACATCATGTACCGGTCCTCGGGGTGGATCCAGGCCGGCACGCCGCGGGCGCCGCAGACCGGGACCACCGAGGCGACGTGGTCGATGTGGCCGTGGGTGAGCAGCACGGCGACGGGCTTGAGCCGGTGCTCGCGGATGAGCTCCTCGACGCCGCGGGCGGCCTGGTGGCCGGGGTCGACGATGACGCACTCCTCGCCCGCCGCCGGCGCGACCAGGTAGCAGTTGGTGCCCCAGGCTCCAGCGGGGAATCCGGCGATGAACACGCGCGTCCTTCGGGTGTGCGGCGACAAGCTGCGGTGGCTACCAGTAGTGATGTGTAAGGGCAGCCTACCGGCGGGCCGGGTCCGGTTGCGAACCAGATAGCGGTGGCGGGCCGGGCCGTCGATGAGGTTCACCCCGTTCTTACGGGCCCGGTCCCTACACTTGGCCGCCGATGGATGCGATGATCCGCTTCGGAATCCATCCACTCTTTCCGCACATCCTCAGGAGACACGGCCGGTGGTCAGCAGCGAACAGCGGCGGCGGCAGCTCGCCCGCGAGAAGTACGAGCGCCAGATGCAGCGCCGTTCCGAGGCGGCGGCCGCCCGCAAGCGCCGCAACACGATCATGGGCTCCTCGCTCGCCGTCGTGGTGCTGGCCGGCGGCGGCACGCTGTTCGCCACCGGCGCGTTCGACTCGGACAAGGACAAGAGCGCCTCGGCCGCCTCCTCCGCCCAGGCCGCGCCGACCCAGGCCACGCCCACCGAGCCGACCACCCCGACCCGCAAGCCGGTCGAGGGTTGCACCGCCCCGGCGCCGGGCGCGCCCAACGGCAAGCAGTTCAAGACCGAGCCGGCCATGTCGATCGACCCGAGCGGCTCGTACACCATGGCGCTGGACACCAACTGCGGCAAGGTGACGATCGCGCTGGACGCGGCGAAGGCCCCGCACACCGTGAACTCCTTCAGCTTCCTGGCCGGTGAGCAGTACTTCGACCACACCAAGTGCCACCGCCTCACCACGGACGGCATCTTCGTGCTCCAGTGCGGCGACCCGACCGCCAGTGCGACCGTCCCGGGCGGCATGGGCGGCCCCGGCTACAAGTTCAAGGACGAGAACCTGACCGGCGCCACCTACCCGGCGGGCACCGTGGCGATGGCCAACTCCGGCCCGGACACCAACGGCAGCCAGTTCTTCCTGGTCTACAAGGACACCCAGCTGCCCCCGAAGTACATCCCCTTCGGCAAGATCACCGGCGGCCTGGACGTGGTCCAGAAGATCGCCGCCGCGGGCACCCTGGAGGGCGCCCCGGACGGCCACCCGATGGCCGACGTCACCTTCAACTCGGTTACTGTGTCGAAGGGTTGACCGACCCCCGGGGCCACCGGCGGCGGGCGCTCCAGGCGCCCCCGCCCGGCCCCGGACCGAAATCGCCCGGCCCGGATGCGGACAGCACCGGGCCTGGTCGCCTATGTTGGCGTTGTATAGGGTGCCCGGACCCGCCCAGCCGTCACCCGCGGCAGCAGGACACGGCGGACGGGGACGGCGGACTCATCGGTCCGCCGCACATCAACTGTGGACGACGGACGCGCGCCGCCCCGGCGCGGGCGCGACGTCATGTGGAGGACGCGCTATGAGCAGCGACCCGTGGGGCCGTGTGGACGAGCAGGGCACGGTGTACGTCAGGACCGCCGACGGCGAACGTGTCGTGGGTTCCTGGCAGGCCGGCTCGCCCGAGGAGGCCCTCGCCTACTTCGAGCGCAAGTACCAGGGCATCGAGGTGGAGATCGGCCTGCTGGAAAAGCGGGTGCGCACCACCGACCTGGCCGCCAAGGACGCCCAGACCGCGCTGGAGCACCTCCGCGCGCAGGTCGTCGAGGGGCACGCGGTGGGCGACCTGGACGCGCTGGCCAAGCGGCTGGACACGCTCGCCGGTGAGATCGAGACCCGGCGGGAGGAGCGCAAGGCCGCCCGTGCCAAGGCCCAGGACGAGACCCGCTCCGCCAAGGAGGCCCTGGTCTCCGAGGCCGAGCAGCTCGCCGAGTCCACCCAGTGGCGGGAGGCCGGGGACCGGCTGCGCGCCCTGGTGGACACCTGGAAGGGCCTGCCGCGGCTGGACCGCAAGAGCGACGACGAGCTGTGGCACCGCTTCTCGCACGCCCGCTCGGTCTTCTCCAAGCACCGCAAGGCGCACTTCGCCACCCTGGATGCCGAGCGCGAGCAGGCCCGGCAGACCAAGGAGGCGCTGGTCGCCGAGGCCGAGGCGCTGTCCTCGTCCACCGAGTGGGGCAGCACCGCGGCCGCCTACCGCGACCTGATGGCGCGCTGGAAGGCCGCCGGCCGGGCGCAGCGGGACGTCGAGGACGAGCTGTGGGCCCGGTTCCGCGGCGCTCAGGACGTCTTCTTCCAGGCCCGTTCCTCGGTGTTCAGCGAGCGGGACGCCGAGCAGGTGGCCAACCAGAAGCTCAAGGAGGCGCTGGCGGTCGAGGCCGAGGCGATCCTGCCGATCACCGACCTGAAGGCCGCCAAGGCCGCGCTGCGCGACGTCAACGAGCGCTGGGAGGCGGTCGGGCACGTGCCGCGCGACGTCCGTCCGAAGCTGGACGGCCGGCTGAACGCGGTCGAGCGGGCGATCCGCGAGGCCGAGGACGCCGAGTGGAAGCGCTCCAACCCGGAGGCCAAGGCTCGCGCGGCCGGCATGGTGGGCCTGTTCCAGGCCAAGGCCGACAAGATCCAGGCCGACCTGGACAAGGCCCGCGCGGCCGGCAACACCGCCAAGGCCGCCAAGCTGGAGTCGGAGCTGGCGGGCGTGCAGACCCTGCTGGAGCAGGCGCACAAGAGCCAGGAGGAGTTCAGCGGCTGAGCCGGCTGAACCGCCTGAGGCCTGCTGAGGTCCGAAACGAGGAAGGCCCCCGGGGAGTTCCCCCGGGGGCCTTCCTCATGCCGTCACTTGCGGGCGGAGGTGACGCGGTAGACGTCGTACACGCCCTCGACGCCGCGCACCGCCTTGAGCACGTGGCCCAGGTGCTTGGGGTCGCCCATCTCGAAGGTGAAGCGGCTCATCGCCACCCGGTCCCGGGAGGTCTGGACCGCCGCCGACAGGATGTTGACGTGCTGGTCGGAGAGCACCCGGGTGACGTCCGAGAGCAGACGGGAGCGGTCCAGCGCCTCGACCTGGATCGCCACCAGGAACACCGAGGACTGGGTGGCCGCCCACTCGACCTCGATGATCCGCTCGGGCTGCTGGCTCAGCGACTCGACGTTGACGCAGTCGGCGCGGTGCACCGAGACGCCGTTGCCGCGGGTGACGAAGCCGACGATCGGGTCGCCCGGCACCGGGGTGCAGCAGCGGGAGAGCTTGACCCAGACGTCCTCGACGCCCTTGACGATCACGCCCGGATCGCCCTTGGCCCGGCGGCGGACCGCCCGGCGGGTGTCGTGGGTCGGGGTCGCGGTCTCGGCGAGGTCCTCGGTCGCGCCCTCCTCGCCACCGAGCGCCTGGACCAGCTTCTGGACGATGTTCTGCGCGGCGACGTGCCCCTCGCCGATGGCGGCGTAGAGCGAGGAGATGTCGGGGTAGCGCATCTCGTGGGCCAGGGTGACCAGCGAGTCGCCGGTCAGGATCCGCTGGATCGGCAGGCCCTGCTTGCGCATCGCCCGGACGATCGCCTCCTTGCCGTGCTCGATCGCCTCCTCCCGGCGCTCCTTGGAGAACCAGGCGCGGATCTTGTTCCGGGCGCGCGGCGACTTGACGAAGCCCAGCCAGTCCCGGGACGGGCCGGCGTTCTCCGCCTTGGAGGTGAACACCTCGACGGTGTCGCCGTTCTCCAGGGTCGACTCCAGCGGCACCAGCCGTCCGTTGACCCGGGCCCCTATGGTCCGGTAGCCGACCTCGGTGTGCACCGCGAAGGCGAAGTCGACCGGGGTCGCCCCGGCCGGCAGGGCTATCACGTCACCCTTGGGGGTGAAGACGAAGACCTCGTTGCTGGCCAGGTCGAAGCGGAGCGACTCCAGGAACTCGCCCGGGTCGGCGGTCTCCTTCTGCCAGTCCAGCAGCTGCCGCAGCCAGGCCATCTCGTTGACGGCGCCGGCCTTGTCGTCCTTGCGGACCTGGGTCGGGGTGTCGGTGCGGACCTTGGACGCCCCGGCGACCGCGCGCTGCTTGTACTTCCAGTGCGCGGCGATGCCGTACTCGGCCCGCCGGTGCATGTCGAAGGTGCGGATCTGGAGTTCGACGGGCTTGCCGCCGGGACCGATCACCGTGGTGTGCAGCGACTGGTACATGTTGAACTTGGGCATCGCGATGTAGTCCTTGAACCGCCCCGGCACCGGGTTCCACCGCGCGTGGATGGTGCCCAGCGCCGCGTAGCAGTCGCGGACGGTGTCGACCAGGACCCGGATGCCCACCAGGTCGTAGATCTCGGCGAAGTCCCGGCCCCGGACGATCATCTTCTGGTAGACCGAGTAGTAGTGCTTCGGCCGGCCGGTGACCGAGGCGGTGATCCGGGCGCCGCGCAGGTCCGACTCGACCTGGTCGATGACGGTCGCCAGGTACTCGTCCCGCTTGGGGGCGCGCTCGGCGACCAGCCGGACGATCTCGTCGTACATCTTGGGGTAGAGGATCGCGAAGGCGAGGTCCTCCAACTCCCACTTGATGGTGTTCATGCCCAGCCGGTGCGCCAGCGGGGCGTAGATCTCCAGCGTCTCGCGGGCCTTCTTCTCCTGCTTCTCCCGCTTGAGGTAGCGCATGGTGCGCATGTTGTGCAGGCGGTCGGCCAGCTTGATCACCAGGACGCGCGGGTCCTTGGCCATCGCCACGACCATCTTGCGGACGGTCTCTGCCTGCGCGGCCTCGCCGAACTTGACCCGGTCAAGCTTGGTGACGCCGTCGACCAGCAGGGCCACCGAGTCGCCAAAGTCCTTGCGCAGGGTCTCCAGGCCGTAGTCGGTGTCCTCGACGGTGTCGTGCAGCAGCCCGGCCATCAGGGTCGGGGCGTCCATGCCGAGTTCGGCGAGGATGGTCGCCACGGCCAGCGGGTGGGTGATGTACGGGTCGCCGCTCTTGCGCTTCTGCCCGCGGTGCCACTTCTCGGCGACGGCGTAGGCGCGCTCGATGTCGCGCAGCAGCGCCGGGTCGGCCTTGGGGTCGTTCGCCCGGATCGAGCGGAACAGCGGCTCCAGAACGGGGTTCAGCACGCTGGAGCGCTGGCCGCCGAGGCGGGCCAGCCGGGCGCGCATGCCGCCGCCGGTACCGGAGCCACGGCCGAGCGGGGCGAGCGGGCGCGAGGAGGTCGGCGTCGGGCGTGCCGGGGTGGCCCCCGAGGGCGTGGGACGGTTTTCGGGGGCGGCCGCTGCGGCCGTGGGCACAACCTCGTCGGGCAAGGACACTCCTCGGGGCACCGGGGCCGACCCCCCGCCGGGGCCCGTGCGGACCGGGCGCAACCGGGAGGGGATGAATCTTCATGGTACCGAGCCGGGCGGCCCTGTGTTCATCCGGCCGGGCCCGTAAACGGAAGGACGGCGGTCGGATGATCCGACCGCCGTCCCTTCAGCCCGTCGCCGAGCCCGTCCCTCAGACCGTGACCAGGGTCTCCAACGGGGCGCCGTTCAGGTGCCCGGCCAGCCGCTCTCGGCCGTCCAGGAAGCCCAGCTCCATCAGCACCACGACGCCCACCAGCTCGGCGCCGGCCTCCTTCACCAGGTCCAGCGAGGCGCCGATGGTGCCGCCCGTGGCCAGCACGTCGTCCACCACCAGCACCTTCTCACCGGGTTCGAAGGCGTCGCACTGCACCTCCAGCGTCGCCGAGCCGTACTCCAGCTCGTACGAGCACTGGAACACCTCGCCGGGCAGCTTGCCCTGCTTGCGGATCGGCACGAAGCCGAGCCCGGCCGCGAAGGCCGCCGGGGCCGCCAGCACGAAGCCGCGCGCCTCCAGGCCCACCACCTTGGTCGCCCCGAACTCCTTCGCCCGGTCGGCCAGCGCCCGGGTCAGGGCGCCGAAGGCCTCGGCGTCGGCGAGCAGCGGCGCGATGTCCTTGAACAGCACACCCGGCTTCGGGTAGTCCGGGACGTCCCGGATCCGGCTGTTCAGCAGCTCGGCCAGTGCGATGTCGGCGGTGGTCACGGTTCTGTCCTTAACAGTCTGGGGGCCTTGGGATCGGGCCGGAATCAGCGCTTGGTGGACGGACGGCCCTTGGTCCGCGCGGCACCGGCCGCCCGACCGCGCTGACCGACCATGCCCGCGGGCTGGTCCCCGTCCGCGCCCTCGTCCGACGGCACCTCGTCCGAGCCCTCGGCCTTGGCTGCCGCGGCCCGGTGCTGCAGGACCCGCTTGCGCAGGGCCTTCATCTCCGGCTGCTCCTCCTTGAGCTGCGCCAGCAGCGGGGTGGCGACGCAGATCGAGGAGTAGGCACCGGCCGCGAGGCCGATGAACAGCGCGAGCGAGATGTCGTTCAGGGTGCCGGCGCCCAGGAGGCCACCGCCGATGAACAGCAGCGCGGCGACCGGGAGGAGCGCCACCACGGTGGTGTTGAGCGAACGCACCAGGGTCTGGTTGAGGCCGGCGTTGGCCGCCTCGCTGTAGGTGCGCTTGTTCTGCTTGGTGAGGTCCTTGGTGTTCTCCTTCACGGTGTCGAAGACGACGACCGTGTCGTAGAGCGAGTAACCGAGGATGGTCAGGAACCCGATCACCGTACCGGGGGTGACCTCGAAGCCCACTAGGGCGTACACACCGATGGTGATCAGGAGGTCGTGGATCAGGGCGACCAGGGCGGCCACCGCCATCCGCCACTCGAAGGCGATCGCCAGGTAGATCGTCACCAGGACCATGAAGATGATCAGGCCGGTGAGCGCCTTGTTGGAGATCTGCTTGCCCCAGCTGGGGCCGATGACCTGGGCCTCGACGGTGTCCAGCGGCACGCCGATCTTCTCGGCGAGCTGCGAGCGGACCTCGTCGGAGCTCTTCGGCTCCTCCGTGCTGACCTGGATGCGGATCTTGTTGTTGTCGGTCGACTGCACCAGCGGGTGCGAGGAGACGACCTGGTCGGCCTTGTCCTGCGCCTGCGAGACGGTCAGGCCCGGCTTGGTCACGGTGTAGACCGAGCCGCCCTTGAACTCGATGCCCAGGTGCAGGCCCATGGCCAGGCCGATCGCCGCGACCAGCACGATCACACCGGAGATCGAGTACCAGAGCTTACGGCGTCCGACGAAGTCGAAGCTGACCTCGCCCTGGTAGAGCCGGTGGCCCAGATTGGAGAAGCGTGACACGGTGTCAGGCCTCCTTCACGGCGGCAGAGGAGGAGCTACGGCGACGGCTGCTGCG
The DNA here is from genome assembly GCF_053598235.1 of Kitasatospora sp. NPDC001159. Taxonomy (NCBI): domain Bacteria; kingdom Bacillati; phylum Actinomycetota; class Actinomycetes; order Kitasatosporales; family Streptomycetaceae; genus Kitasatospora; species Kitasatospora sp. NPDC001159. The sequence goes on along the minus strand of NZ_JBSFJV010000105.1, from coordinate 14,016 downwards.
CAGCGGCGGGCGGGCGCCCAGCCGCTTCGGGTCCAGTCCGGACCACGGGTGACCGTTGGCGAAGAACTTGCGCCGGGCCAGCAGCGTGATCAGCGGCTTGGTGAAGAGGAAGATCACCACGACGTCGAGCGCGGTGGTCAGACCCAGGGTGAACGCGAAGCCCTGGACCTTGCCGACCGAGACCACGTAGAGCACGGCGGCACAGAGGAAGGACACGAAGTCCGAGACCAGGATGGTGCGCCGGGCGCGCGGCCAGGCCCGCTGGACCGCCGAACGCAGCGGGGCGCCCTCGCGGACCTCGTCGCGGATGCGCTCGAAGTACACGATGAAGGAGTCGGCGGTGATACCGATGGCGACGATCGCACCGCAGACCGCCGGCAGGTTCAGCGCGAAGCCGATCCCGCCGCCGAGCAGGCTCATGATCGAGTAGGTCAGGGCCGCCGAGACGACCAGACCGGCGATCGAGACCAGGCCGAGGCCGCGGTAGTAGACCAGCGAGTAGGCGACCACCAGCATCATGCCGATCGCGCCGGCCACCAGGCCGGCCTTGAGCTGGTCGCTGCCCAGCGCCGGGGAGACGGTGGTGATGTCGCTCTTGGTGAACTCCAGCGGCAGGGCGCCGTAGCTCAGAACGTTGGAGAGGTCCTGCGCCTCGGCCTGGCTGAAGCGGCCGGTGATGACCGCGCTGCCGCCCGGGATCGGGCCGTTGACCTGCGGGTGCGAGACGACCTGGTTGTCCAGCACGATGGCGAACTGGTTGGTCGGCGGGGTCTGGGTGGCCAGCTGGCCGGTGACCTTGGCGAAGGCGTCGGTGCCGGTGCCGTTGAACTGCAGCTGGACCTGCCAGCCGGCGCCGGTCTGGGTGTCGAGGCTGGGCTGGGCCTTGGAGACGTCCGCGCCCTTCACGGCCGCGGGGCCGAGGGCCAGCTTCTCGTAGTAGCCGTTCTCGGCCTTCTGGGAGCAGGCGACCATGGCCTTGTCCTCGGCGCCGGTCTGGGCGGCGCGGACCTCGGGCTTGGAGCAGTCGAGCTTCGCGAAGGCGTCGGACAGCTCCGGCGGCACGGTGCCCTGGGTCATCGCGGCGCTCAGGTCGGCGGCACTCGGCGGGGTGGCCGGGGCGCTCGGGGCGCCGCTGGCGGCCGGGGCCGCGGAACCGGTGGCGGCGGCGGACGGGGCGGTGCTCGCGCCGGTGGGGGCGGCCGACGGGCTGGCGGCCTCGGCGGCCAGGGCCTCACCGACGGCGCGGCCCTGCTTGGTGGCGCTCGCGGAGGCGGTCGGCGCGTGGCTGGCGGAGGAGCTCGCACCGGCCGAGGCCGAGGCGGTGGCCGACGGGGTGGCGCTCGGGCTGCCGGTGGCGCCGGCGGACGGGGTGCCGGTGGGCGCGGGCGGGGTGACACCGCTGGGCGCCACGGCCAGGACCGGACGGAAGAACAGCTTCGCGGTGGTACCGACCTGGTCCGCCGCGTTCTGCCGGTCGCCGCCCTTGGGGATGTTCACGATGATCGTGTCCGAGCCCTGGGTCTGGACCTCCGCCTCGGAGACACCCATTCCGTTGACCCGGCGCTCGATGATCCCGACAGCGATGTCCATGTTGGACTTGTTGACTGCCTTGGGATCGGTCGACTTCGCGGTCAGCGTGATGCTGGTGCCACCGGCGAGGTCGATTCCGAGCCGGGGCTTGGTGTTGCCCGTCCCGAACATGAGGGCGACCAGTCCGACGGTGACGACCAGGATGAGGGCCAGCGCCCGCCCTGGGTAGCCGTCGCGCGGGCGCGACTTGGGTGTTGCCACCTTGCTCGTTTCTCCCTGTCCATGCCACCTCCCCGACCGGACCCCCGTCCGGCTCGTGGCGGGACGGGGGCATGGCGGTTCTGCGGCCCTGAGGTCCTGTGGGCTCGCGGCACTGCGCCGCGCGGCCGGGCGGATTGCCCGGCCGTACTACTTGCTCGCGGGAGCCCCGCCCTCGGCATCGCCCTTCTCGGCGCTGTCCTTGGTGAGCGTCAGCGGCTTGTCCTCGACCGGCGCGGCGTCCGCGTCCTCGGACTCGGGCAGCTCGTCCTCGGCGGGGCGGCCGTTGATGATCGCGTCGTACTCCTGGGGGTCCAGGACGGCCGCGATGGCGCTCTTGGTGAAGTGGGTGACCACGCCGGGAGCGATCTCCAGCTCGACGGTCTCGTAGTTGACCGCCTTCACCTGGGCATACAGGCCGCCGATGGTGCGCACCCCCGCCCCGGGCTCCAGCGACGTCTGCATCTGCTGCATCTGCGACTGGCGCTTCTTCTGCGACCGGAACATGAGCACGATCGCGATGATCGGGAGGAGAAGGATGATGAGGTTCACTGCAGCCAGGGTCCTTTACGGGCCGCCGGCCGGCGGCCTGTGTGGTATGAGTCGGCCCGTCAGGTGAGAGGGGCGGTCCGGCGGAGTCTAGGCGACCCCGAACTGATCGGACAACGCCAAGCATCGCATCCTGCCGCCGAAAGTGGCGACCCTCCGCCTGCACAGTTTCCCCGGACTTCTCCCCTGGCTCCTCCCCGCCGTGCGGCGCCCGGGCTGGGCGGGAACCGGCGGGCACCTCTCACCCGTTCAGTCCAGGCCGGTCAACTTCCGTCCGCCCGGAACAGCTCCGGCTGGGCCGCCGGCGCGCCGCGGGTGGCCTGGACCGGCGGGGTCTGTACCGGTGGAGTCAGGCCGAGGTGCCGCCAGGCGGCGGCGGTGGCGATCCGGCCGCGCGGGGTGCGGGCGAGCAGGCCCTCGCGGACCAGGAAGGGCTCGGCCACCTCCTCGACCGTCTCGGACTCCTCCCCCACGGCGACCGCGAGTGTCGACAAACCGACCGGTCCGCCGCCGAACAGCCGCAGCAGCGCGTCCAGCACCGCTCGGTCCAGCCGGTCCAGACCGCGGGCGTCCACCTCGTACACGTCCAGCGCCTGGGCGGCGATGTCGGCGGTGACCTGGCCGTCGTGCCGTACCTGGGCGTAGTCGCGGACCCGGCGCAGCAGCCGGTTGGCGATGCGCGGGGTGCCGCGCGAGCGCCCGGCGATCTCGGCCGCGCCGGCCGGGTCTATCTCGACGTCCAGAAGCGTGGCCGAGCGGCGCACCACCCGCTGCAGCTCGTTCGGGGCGTAGAACTCCATGTGCCCGGTGAAACCGAAGCGGTCGCGCAGCGGGGGCGGCAGCAGACCGGCCCGGGTGGTGGCGCCGACCAGGGTGAAGGGCGGCAGCTCCAGCGGGATGGCGGTGGCACCCGGGCCCTTGCCGACGATCACGTCGACCCGGTAGTCCTCCATCGCCATGTAGAGCATCTCCTCGGCCGGCCGGGACATCCGGTGGATCTCGTCGAGGAAGAGCACCTCGCCCTCGGTGAGCGAGGAGAGGATCGCCGCGAGGTCCCCCGCGTGCTGGATGGCCGGGCCGGAGGTGATCCGGATCGGGGCGCCCAGCTCGGCGGCGATGATCATGGACAGCGTGGTCTTGCCGAGCCCGGGCGGGCCGCTCAACAGCACGTGGTCCGGTGCGCTGCCGCGCTTGCGGGCCGCCTGGAGCACCAGGGACAGCTGCTCGCGCACCCGCTCCTGGCCGATGAACTCGTCCAGCAGCTTAGGGCGCAGCGCCGCCTCGACCGCCTGGTCCTCGCCGTCGGCGGCGGCCGTGACCAGCCGGTCCGCAGGTTCCGAGTCGTACATCCTCGCGGGCTCCAGAGTCTCCGGTGTCGACAAACGGACAGATCGTCAGGGGATTCAGCGGGCGCGGTTGAGGCCGCGCAGCGCCAGCCGGAGCAGGGCGCCGACGTCCGGCGTCTGCTGCGCCTCCGCCTCCGGGGTGACGGCGGCGACCGCCTCGTCCGCCTCGCGCGGGGCGTAGCCGAGGCCGGTCAGCGCGGAGTGCAGCTGTTCGCTCCACGGCGCCGGGCCGCTGGCGATCGGCTTCTGCGCGGGCACCGCGCCGTGCGGGGCGCCCAGCTTGTCCTTGTACTCCAGCAGCAGCTTGGCCGCCTTCGCCTTGCCGATGCCCGGCACCGCGACCAGCGCCTTCTCGTCCCCGCCGGCGACCGCGGCGCGCAGCGCGTCGGGGCTGTGCACGCCGAGGATCGCCTGCGCCAGCTTGGGGCCGACGCCCGGCGCGGCCTGCAGGATCTCGAACACCGAGCGCTCGTCGTCGTCCGCGAAACCGAACAGGGTCAGCGAGTCCTCCCGGACCACCAGCGAGGTGGCCAGCCGGGCCGGCTCGCCCAGTCGCAGACCGGCCAGGGTGTTCGGGGTGCACTGCACGGCCATGCCCACCCCGCCGACCTCGACCACCGCGACGCCGGAGGAGATGGCCGCCACAGGGCCTTGCACGAACGCGATCACCGGATGCTGCCTTTCACGGAAGTGGAGCGGGCTGTCAGGGGCGCGGAGCGGGAGGCGGAGGAGGAGCGGGCGGCCTGGACGGCGGCCTCCAGGCGGTTGGTCGCCCCACCGCGCCAGATGTGGCAGATGGCCAGCGCCAGCGCGTCGGCGGCGTCCGCGGGCTTGGGCGGGGCGTCCAGCCGCAGCAGCCGCTGCACCATGGCTGTGACCTGCGCCTTGTCCGCCCGGCCGGAGCCGGTGACGGCGGCCTTGACCTCGCTGGGGGTGTGCAGGGTGACGGGTATGCCGCGCCGGGTGGCGCAGAGCATCGTGACCGCGCTGGCCTGGGCCGTCCCCATCACGGTCCGGACGTTGTGCTGGGCGAAGACCCGCTCGACCGCGACCAGGTCGGGCCGGTGCTCGTCCAGCCAGCCCTCGATCCCCTGCTCGACCAGCAGCAGCCGCTGCCCGATCTCGGCCTCGGCGGGGGTGCGCACCACGCCCACGCCGACCATCCGCAGTCGTCGGCCCGGCGCGCCGTCGACCACGCCGACCCCGCACCTGGTCAGCCCCGGGTCCACACCCAGCACCCGCACGTCACGCCCCGCCTCTCCGTTGGTCGCCGCTCGCCTCCGGGCGCTCGAACCCTGCGAAGGCTACCGTTCGGGTCCGACAACCCCGCCGACGACACCGGCCCGGCGGTCCTGGGACCACCGGGCCGGGCAGTGAGAACGATCGCTCACCGACGATCACTGCGCTGTGATCACTCGGCGTCGAGCTGCGCACCGACCTCGTCGGAGATGTCGAAGTTGGCGAAGACGTTCTGCACGTCGTCGCTGTCCTCCAGCGCGTCGATCAGCTTCAGGATCTTGCGGGCGCCGTCGACGTCCAGCTCGACCTGCATGCTCGGGAGGAAGTTGGCCTCGGCCGAGTCGTAGTCGACGCCGGCGTCGACCAGCGCGGTGCGCACGGCGACCATCTTGGAGGCCTCGGACACGATCTCGAAGGAGTCGCCGAGGTCGTTGATCTCCTCCGGCTCCTGGTCGAGGACGACCTCGAACAGCTTGTCCTCGTCCACGCCGTCGGCCTTGGGGACGATCACGACGCCCTTGCGGGTGAACAGGTACGACACCGAGCCCGGGTCGGCCATCGAGCCGCCGTTGCGGGTCATCGCGACGCGCACGTCGGAGGCGGCACGGTTGCGGTTGTCGGTAAGGCACTCGATCAGGACGGCGACACCGTTCGGGCCGTAGCCCTCGTACATGATGGTCTGGTAGTCGGCACCGCCGGCCTCCAGGCCGCCACCGCGCTTGACGGCGCGGTTGATGTTGTCGATCGGGACCGAGCTCTTCTTCGCCTTCTGGATGGCGTCGTAGAGGGTCGGGTTACCCGCCGGGTCGGGACCGCCGGTGCGCGCCGCCACCTCGATGTTCTTGATCATCTTGGCGAAGAGCTTGCCGCGCTTGGCGTCGATCACGGCCTTCTTGTGCTTGGTGGTAGCCCACTTAGAGTGGCCGGACATCGCCAGCTCCTTTACGTCGCCAAATGGAAATGAAACAGATGAGATCTTACCGGTGTCGTCACCGGTGAGACGCACACGGCTACCGGTGCCCTACCGGGCTGCGAGGTGCTCCTCGACCATCTTCACGAAGTAGGCGTGCACGCGGTGGTCGCCGGTGAGCTCCGGGTGGAAGGAGGTGGCCAGCAGGTTGCCCTGGCGCACCGCCACGATCCGGGCCTCCGGACCGTCCGCGGCGGGCAGCTCGGCCAGCACCTCGACGCCCGCGCCGACCGCCTCGACCCAGGGGGCGCGGATGAAGACGCCCTGCACCGGCGCGTCGTCCAGGCCCTTGAAGGCGATCCCGGACTCGAAGGACTCGTTCTGACGGCCGAAGGCGTTGCGGCGCACCGTCATGTCGATGCCGCCGACGGTCTCCTGGTCGTCCCGGCCGTCGAGGATCTTGTCGGCCAGCATGATCATGCCCGCGCAGGTGCCGTAGACCGGCATCCCGGCGGCGACCCGCTCGCGCACCGGGTCCATCACGCCGAACAGCAGCGCCAGCTTGGACATGGTGGTGGACTCCCCGCCGGGGATCACCAGCGCGTCGACCTCGGCCAGCTCCTCGGCACGGCGCACCGGACGGGCGAGCGCGTCGGCCTCGGCCAGCGCCACCAGGTGCTCGCGGACGTCGCCCTGCAGGGCGAGGACGCCGATGACTGGAGTGCTCACGGTCTTCAACCTCAATCGATCGTTACTACGGGAGTACGCGGCACGGCCCGCCGCGCGCCGAGGCGCTGCGGCGGGCCGGCCCGGAAGCGGGGAGAGCGATTACCAGCCGCGGTTGGCGTAGCGCTCGGTCTCCGGGAGGGTGTCGCAGTTGATGCCGACCATGGCCTCGCCCAGGTTGCGGGAGGCGTCCGCGATGATCTTCGGGTCGTCGAAGAAGGTGGTGGCCTTCACGATGGCGGCGGCGCGCTTGGCCGGGTCGCCCGACTTGAAGATGCCGGAGCCGACGAAGACGCCCTCGGCGCCCAGCTGACGCATCAGCGCAGCGTCGGCCGGGGTGGCCACGCCACCGGCGGAGAACAGCACGACCGGCAGCTTGCCGAGCTCGGCGACCTCCTTGACCAGCTCGTACGGGGCGCGCAGCTCCTTGGCGGCGGCGTACAGCTCGTTGTGGTCCAGGGCACGCAGCTGGCCGATCTCGTTCTTGATCTGGCGCAGGTGGCGGACGGCCTCGACGACGTTGCCGGTGCCGGCCTCGCCCTTCGAGCGGATCATGGCCGCGCCCTCGGCGATGCGGCGCAGGGCCTCGCCCAGGTTGGTGGCGCCGCAGACGAAGGGGGTGGTGAAGGCCCACTTGTCGGAGTGGTTGACCTCGTCGGCCGGGGTCAGCACCTCGGACTCGTCGATGTAGTCGACGCCGAGCGACTGCAGGACCTGGGCCTCGACGAAGTGGCCGATGCGGGACTTGGCCATCACCGGGATGGAGACCGCCTCGATGATCTCCTCGATCATGTTCGGGTCGGACATGCGGGCCACGCCGCCGTCCTTGCGAATGTCGGCCGGAACCCGCTCCAGGGCCATGACGGCCACCGCGCCGGCGTCCTCGGCGATCTTCGCCTGCTCGGCGTTGACCACGTCCATGATCACACCGCCCTTGAGCTGCTCGGCCATGCCGCGCTTGACCCGGGCGGTACCGATCTGCGGCTGGTCTGCGGTGGTGGGGGTGGTGGACACGTGAGACCTCACTCGAAGATGAACCAGTGCTATCGCCCTATGGTAGGCGGAACGGGTGGCCCCTCCATCTGCCACCAAGTCCAGCCTGGACGACGGGATGCGACAATCGGGCCGTATCCGGAGACAGCCTAAGCAGGCGCTCCCTCGGGGGTGAGGGCGGGCGGCGGAGCGTCGTCCATCTCGAAGGCCAACGGGAACGGCGCCTTCCCCGCCAGCCGGAAGTACCGCACCAGCCGGTGCTCCCGCACCGCCCGCGCCGCCCGCACCGCGTCGTTGTGGAAACGGCGGGCCATCGGCACCCGGCGCACCGCGGCCGTCAGATCACGGACGGCGTCCTCGCCGCCCGGCTCGGCCATCAGCGCCGCCACCTGCTCCGGCTCCTCGAGCACCGCCCGCAGCGCCAGGCTCAGCTGGCTCTCCGCCACCTCGCGCTGCTCGTCCTCGGCCTGCCGGGCCGCGTGCGCCGCGTCCAGCAGCAGCAGCGAGGCCGCCGGGTCCAGCAGCGAGGACGTCGCCAGCTCCATCGCCACCGAGGCCCGACGGACCAGCTGCGCGTCCAGCGCCGCCCGCGCGGCGTCGATCCGGGCGTGCAGCCGGTCCAAACGGCCGGCCGTCCAACTCAGGTACATGCCGAACAGCACCACGGCCACGCCGGCCCAGATCCAGGTAGTCACGGGCCGCTACGTTACCGGGTGTCACCGGCTCACCCCTGGGCGGTCGCGCTGCGGTAGCTCTCCCGGTCGATGTCCGCGATGTTCACGGCCGTGAACAGCCGCACGCCGGGCCCCGGCTTCACGTGCTCGGCCAGCAACGCCAGGAGACCCTCGCTCAGTGCCGCCTTCGCCTCCGGCGTGCGGCCGGGGAAGATCTGGAACTCGACGAGGACCTGCGCGTCGGCCGGGGTCCCGGTGGTCCCCACGACGAGCACCTCGCTCTGGCGGAACACCGTCTTGCACGACTCCGGCTTCGCGTCGATGGTCGCCTCCGCGAGCCGGTTGATCGCCAGGCCGAGCGGCGCCCGGTCGAAGGTGCCAGCCAGGCTGGACGAGTAGTCGACGGAGATCTGCGGCATCCTTGCCCCCATGAATCGCGGTGGTGCGGTCGCCCGACCCTAACGCCACGAACATCCGGCCCGGCCGCGGGACCCGCCGCTGCGGATCAGTCCCTGGCCAGGCCGAACCGGCCGCGCCGACCGCTGCGCACGTCCTCCTCGACCACCGCGGCCTCCCCGGCCGTCACCGTCTCGTACACCGCCAGGATGTCCGCGCCCACCGTCGACCAGTCGAACCGCCGCACGTGCCGCGAGGCCGCCTTGCGCAGCTCCTCCAGCCGGGCCGGGTCGCCCAGCAGCCGCAGCGCCGTACGGGCCAGCGCGTCCGCGTCCTCCACCGGGAACAGCTCGCCGGCGTCGCCGCCGTCCAGCACCTGCTTGAACGCGTCCAGGTCGCTCGCCAGCACCGGGGCGCCCGCCGACATCGCCTCGACCAGGATGATCCCGAAGCTCTCGCCGCCGGTGTTCGGCGCCACGTACAGGTCCACGCTGCGCAGCAGCCGGGCCTTCTCCCGGTCGGAGACCATGCCGAGGAACTCCACCTGCTTGCGGACCTCGGGCGCCAGACCGGAGACGGCCTCCTCCTCGTCGCCCTTGCCCGCGACCAGCAGCCGCACCCCCGGCCGCTCGGCCAGGATCCTCGGCAGCGCCGCCAGCAGCGTCGGCAGGCCCTTGCGCGGCTCGTTGATCCGGCCGATGAAGCCGATCGTGCCCGGCTCCCCCGCGGCCGCGCCGCCGATCCAGCGCTTGTCCGGCCCCGCGTCGGCGAAGAAGCCGACGTCCACGCCGTTCGGGATCACCACCGCGTCCCCGCCCAGGTGCTCCACCAGGGTCCGCCGGGCGTACTCCGACACCGCGATCCGGGCCCGCATCTTCTCCAGGCCCGGCTGCAGGATCGGCGAGGCCGCGATCATCGCCCGCGAGCGCGGGTTCGAGGTGTGGAAGGTGCCCACCATCGGCCCGGTCGCCGACCAGGCGGCCAGCATCGACAGGCTCGGCGAGGCCGGCTCGTGCACGTGCAGGATGTCGAAACGGCCCTCGCGCAGCCACCGCCGCACCCGCGCCGCCGACAGGATGCCGAAGCTCAGCCGCGCCACCGACCCGTTGTACGGCACCGCCACCGCCCGCCCGGCCGAGACCACGTACGGCGGCAGCGCCTCGTCGTCCTCGGCCGGCGCCAGCACCGACACCTGATGGCCCAGACCGATCAGGTGCTCGGCCAGGTCCCGGATGTGGAACTGCACCCCACCGGGGACGTCCCAGTCGTACGGGCAGACGATGCCGATCTTCACGGGTTCCTCAAGCTCCTTCGGACAGGTCGTACGGGCGCGGGCTCAGGACCCGGAGGCCTCCGCCGCGGGCTCCGGCGCCGCCTCCGGGGCGGCCTCCGCGCGCACCGCGGAAGACGTCTTCACCGTCTCACGGACCGGCAGGTCGGCCAGCCAGAGCTTCTGCAGCATGTGCCAGTCCTGCGGGTGCTCGCGGATCCCCCGCTCCCACACGTCCGCCATCTCCTGGGTCATCGCCCGGGTCCGCTCCTTGCGGTCGCCCTCCTCGGGCACCACCACCTCGGGGTGGATCCGCGCCCGCAGCACCGGGCCGTCGTACCAGAGCGTCACCGGCAGCAGCGCCGCCGCGGTCCGCTGGCACAGCGCCGCCGGCCCGGCCGGCATCCGGGTCGCCTCACCGAAGAAGGACACCTCGATACCCGCCTCCGACAGGTCCCGGTCCCCCACCAGGCAGACCAGCCGGCCCTCGCGCAGCCGCCGCGCCAGCGTGCCGATCACGTTCACCGAACCGCCGGTCAGCGCCAGGACCTCCATGCCCTGGCCCTCCCGGAACTCGACGAACCGGTCGAACAGCCGCTCCGGCTTCAGCCGCTCGGCGACCGTGGTGAACGGGTATCCCTGCTGTGCCACCCAGGTGCCCGCCAGGTCCCAGTTGCCCATGTGCGGCAGCGCTATCACCGCGCCCCGCCCGGCCTCCATCGGCCCCCGCAGGTTCTCGAAGCCCTCCACCCGGACGTCCCGGGCGACCCTGGCCCGGCTCCACACCGGCAGCCGGAAGGACTCCATCCAGTACCGCAGGTACGAGCGCATCCCGGCCCGCGACAGCGACCGCATCGCGGCCTCGTCCAGCTCCGGACGGACCCGGCGCAGATTCGCCTCCAGCTGGAGCACCCGCTTGCCGCGCCGACGCCACGCGTAGTCCGCCAGCCGGTCGAACAGCCCCCGCGCCACCGGCTCCGGCAGGTGCTTCAGCACCGCCCACCCCAGCGCGTACGCCCAGTACACCAGTCGGTCCGTCACCGCAGTACGCCCCCCATCAGCTCCCGGCCGCCGCTCGGTCGGCCTCGAACGCCTCCCGGCGCACGGTCAGCATCCGCTGGAACACCGTCACCAGGCTGCCCACCGCCACCAGCCACAGCGCCACCGGCAGCAGCCACTCCACGTACGGCACCCCGAACTTGTGCAGACCCGCGACCCCGGCCGCCACCAGGCTGGCCACCAACCGCTCGGCCCGCTCCACCAGCCCCGACACGTCACACGGCAGGCCCTGGCTCTCCGCCCGCGCCTTGGTGTACGACACCACCAGACCGCTCGCCAGGCAGAAGATCGCCACCGCGCAGAGCAGGTTGTTGTCGCCCTTGCCCGCGTACCACATCGCCAGGCCGCCGAAGATCGCCGCGTCCGCGACCCGGTCCAGCGTGGAGTCCAGGAAGGCCCCCCACTTGGTGCTCCGGCCCAGCTGACGGGCCATGTTGCCGTCCACCAGGTCCGAGAAGATGAACAGCGTGATCGTGATGGTGCCCCAGAAGAACTCCCCACGCGGGAAGAACACCAGCGCACCGGCCACCGAACCGGCGGTACCGATCAGCGTCACGGCGTCCGGGCTCACACCCAGGCGGATCAGGAACGCGGCGAACGGGGTCAGGACACGTGTGAAGAAGGCACGCGCGTATTTGTTGAGCATGGCCTTCCCAGCCGCTCCGATCTCCCAGGTACCCGCCTGGCGCAGCACGCGCGGCAGACGGCCGGACGAATGAGCCCGCCCGGCGCACCCATCGTAGCCACGCCGGAGACACGCTCCGCCGCACGCACCGCCGGACGGGACACCAGCCACCGCCCACACACGCACGGTCACCGACCGGCCGCACGACACGCGCCGACGCGACACCCGACCCTAGACTGCGAAGGACAGCCTCGGCGCTACGGGAGGAGACCCCGATGCCCGACCGCAGCACGGCACGTGCCGGCCAGGCGCCCGCCGTCACCGGCCCCCGGGACCTGCGCAACGTCGTCCTCATCGGCTCCAGCGGTGTGGGCAAGACCACCCTCGCCGAATCCCTCGCCCTCGCCGCCGGCGCCACCGGCCGCGCCGGACGCGTCGCCGACGGCACCACCGTCTCCGACCACGAGGAGATCGAGCAGCAGCAGCAGCGCTCCGTCCAGCTCTCGCTGCTCCCGCTCGAATGGAAGGGCGTCAAGATCAACCTGATCGACCCGCCCGGCCACCCCGACTTCACCGCCGACCTGCGCGCCGCCCTGCACGCCGCCGACGCCGCCGTCTTCGTCGTCTCCGCCACCGACCCGGTCACCGCCCCCACCCGTGCCCTCTGGCGCGAGTGCGCCGCCGAGGGCATCCCGCGCGCCGTCGCCGTCGCCAAGCTCGACCTCGCCCGCATCGGCTTCGACGACATCCTCACCGCCTGCCACGACGCCTTCGAGCTCGGCCCGGACACCCTCCGCCCGCTCTTCCTGCCCGTCCTCCACGACGGACACCCCGACGGCAGCGTCGACCTGCTCACCGGCGACACCTACGGCGATGCCGCCCCGCTCCCCGACACCGGCCCCGCCCACGACAGCCTCGTCGAGGCCATCTCCGGCCAGGACGACACCCTCATGGAGCGCTACCTGGCCGGCGACACCCTCGACTCCGACTCCCTCGAAGCCGGCATGCGCCGCGAGTTCCTCGCCTGCACCCTCCACCCCGCCGTCCCCACCAGCGAGAACGGCCTCGGCGCCGCCGAACTCCTCGACCTCATCGCGCACACCTTCCCCGACCCCACCGAACGCACCCGCCCCGCCCCCGACTGCGACCCCGACGCCCCGTTCGCGGCCCAGGTCGTCCGGGTCACCGGCGACGCCTACGTCGGCCGGATCAGCCTGCTGCGCCTGTACGCCGGCACCCTGCGCCCCGACACCAAGATCCACCTGGTCGGCCCCACCCACACCGCCGACCAGAACGGCGACGAACGCGTCACCGCCCTCACCAGCCCCTTCGGCAAGCTCCAGCGCCCCGTCCCGCACGCCGTCGCCGGCGACCTCGTCTGCGCCGCCAAACTCACCACCGCCCGGGCCGGCGACACCGTCCACGAACCCGGTCACCCCGTCGAACTCGACGGCTGGCGCCTCCCCGAAGCCCTTCTGCCGGTCGCCGTCGAAGCCCACAGCAAGGCCGACGACGACAAGCTCTCCCAGGCCCTCACCCGGCTCACCGCCGAGGACCCGGCGCTACGCCTGGAACAGAACCCCGACACCCACCAGCTCGTCCTCTGGTGCACCGGCGAGGCCCACGCCGAGGTCGTCCTCGACCGGCTGCGCACCCGCCACGGCGTCCACGTCGACACCGTCGAGCCCAAGGTCGCCCTGCGCGAGACCTTCGGCACCGCCGCCGCCGGCCACGGCCGTCTGGTCAAACAGTCCGGCGGGCACGGCCAGTACGCCATCTGCGACCTGGAGGTCGAACCGCTGCCGGCCGGGTCCGGCTTCGAGTTCCAGGAACACGTCGTCGGCGGCGCCGTCCCCAAGCACTTCATCCCCTCCGTCGAGAAGGGCGTCCGCGCCCAACTCGCCAAGGGCGTCGCCACCGGCTACCCGCTCGTCGACGTCCGGGTCACCCTCACCGACGGCAAGGCGCACTCCGTCGACTCCTCCGACGCCTCGTTCCAGAACGCCGCCGCCCTCGCCCTGCGCGACGCCGCCGAGCACGCCGTCATCCGGCTGCTCGAACCCGTCGCCGCCGTCAGCGTCCTGCTGCCCGACGAGTACCTCGGCGCCGTCCTCGGCGACCTCTCCGCCCGCCGCGGCCGGGTCCTCGGCACGGAGACGGGCGGGCCCAACCTCACCCTGCTGCGCGCCGAAGTCCCCGAACTCGAACTCGTCCGCTACCCGACCGACCTGCGCTCGCTCACCCACGGCACCGCCGAGTTCTCCCGTGCCTACCTGCGCCACGAACCCATGCCGACCGCCCTGGCCGCGCGCTACACGGACTGAGGGCGCGCCCAGGCGTGTCTGACAATTCCCGCCGCCCGGCGGGGCATATGATAAACGCCACAAGGGTGGGGGCCCCCCACAAAAGGAAAAGAGGGGGGGGGGGAAAGAATGGTGATT
>NZ_JBSFJV010000104.1:0-25682 GCF_053598235.1 Kitasatospora sp. NPDC001159 | reverse complement strand
GCGCCAACGGCCAGACCAGCGTCGAGCTGGACGGCGAGACGATCACCCTCTCCCCCGACGAGGTCATCATCACCGAGACCCCGCGCGAGGGCTGGGCCGTCGCCAACGAGTCCGGCGCCACCGTCGCCCTCGACCTGGCCATCACCCCGGAGCTCAAGCGCCTCGGCATCGCCCGCGACGCCATCCGCCAGATCCAGGAGGCCCGCAAGAACTCCGGCCTGGACGTCGCCGACCGCATCGTCCTCCGCTGGCGCGCCAGCACCGAGGAGACCGCCGAGGCCATCGCCGAACACGGCACCCTCGTCGCCGAAGAGGTCCTCGCCACCGACTTCGCCGCCGGCGCAGCCGACTGGAACTCCGAAACCTTCACCGACGAATCCCTCGGCCTCGCCTTCCAGCTCCGCAAGGCCTGACCAACCCCACAGGAACCGCCGCCCAGCTCCCGAGCCGGGCGGCGGTTCCGCGTTTACCCGCCCCCCCGCGCCCCTCCCCTGCCCCGCGCGCCCCCTCTTCTCCTGCCCCTTCCCCGCGCCCCGACAAGGGCGCGGGGAACTGCGCGCAGCGGAAGTCCCCTTCCCGCACCCGCAAGCCCTCCCCCGATCCGGCCCTCCTCAGCCCCCTGCCCCGCTCTCCCCAACACAGAGAGGGCGCCCCCTCCCCGACCCGAAGGTCAGAAAGGGGACGCCCTCAAAGAGCCGGGCCACAACCTCAGTTGTCGCCGTCCTCGTCGATCAGGAAGCCCCGCATCGGCGCCGGAGCCTGCTGCATCGGCTGCGGCGGCTGCGGCCGGACGGCCGCCATCGGCTGGGTCATCCCGGCCGGCTGCATCTGCGGAGCACCGCTGTTGCCACCGGCAGCCTGCCCACCGAAGCTCGGCGCCGGCACGTTCCCGCCGAAGGAACTCTGCCCACCGAACGACGGCGAGCTGCCACCGAACGACGGCTGGTTCCCACCGAAGGACGGCGCACCGGAGGTCATCGCACTCGCACCGGTCGGAGCCATCGACGAGGCCGCCGGCGGCAGCGACGCGGTGGCGGGGATCCGCGGCGGGGCGAGCGAGTCGTCGGCCTGCGACTCCAGCTGACGCAGCTGGGTCTCCAGGTACGACTTCAGGCGCGTCCGGTACTCACGCTCGAACGCACGCAGGTCCTCGACCTTGCGCTCCAGCGTGGCCCGAGCGGACTCCAGCGACCCCATCGCGACGCGGTGCTTCTCCTGCGCGTCCCGCTCCAGGGCATCGGCCTTGGCACGCGCGTCGCGCTCCAGGCCCTCGGCACGGCTGCGCGCCTCGCCGACGATCTTGTTGGCCTCGGAACGGGCCTCGGAGATCGCCTGGTCGGCGGTCTGCTGGGCGAGCGCCAGCACACGCGCGGCACTGTCGCCGCCGGGGCCCTGCTGCTGCATCGGGCCGCCCATGGGGCCGCCCATCTGCTGCGGGCCGCCCATGGGGCCGCCCATCGGCTGCATCTGCTGCTGGCCCATGCCCTGGCCCATCGGGTTGCCCATCTGCTGCGGGCCACCGGGACCGCCCATGGGCTGGAGCATCTGACCGCCCATCGGCTGGACCAGCTGCTGCTGGCCGCCCATGGTCTGGTTCATCTGCTGCTGCGGGCCGCCCATCTGCTGGGGACCACCCGGACCGGCCGGGAGCTGCGGGGCGCCGGAGGGCAGGCCGAGCGGCTGGTTGCCCATCTGCTGCTGCGGGCCGCCGGGGCCCATCTGCTGCTGGGGACCACCCGGACCCATCTGCTGCGGACCACCGGGGCCCATCTGCTGCGGACCACCCGGACCCTGCTGGCCGGGAACCGGCGGGCCGGATATGGCGGCCGGCACGGGCGCGGCCGGACGCGGCGCGTCCTGCGGCGGCTCCTTCCGCATGTTGGCCTGGTTCTGCGCGGCAGCGCGAGTCGCGGCGGCCAGCTTGGCCCGCAGGTCCTCGTTCTCCCGGAGGAGGCGGGTCAGCTCCGCCTCGACCTCGTCGAGGAAGGCATCGACCTCGTCCTCGTCATAGCCTTCACGCAGGCGGACGGTCGTGAACTGCTTGTTCCGAACGTCCTCGGGGGTCAATGGCATCTCTTCACCTCAACGTGATCGTCGGCACACCGGCATCCTGTCGCATCGCTCACCTACGACTAGGGGTGCACAAGCGAGATCAGGACATACACAATGATCATCAGTACGAAGAAGGACAGGTCGAGCGCCACGCCCCCGAAACGCAACGGCGGAATGAACCGCCGAAGAAGCTTGAGCGGCGGATCCGTGACAGTGTACGTGGCCTCCAGGACCAGGACCATGGCCTTGCCGGGCCGCCACGAACGCGCGAACTGGAAGACCCAGTCCATGACCAGTCGCACGAGCAGGAACACCAGGAAGACGGTCAGGGCGTAGTAGAGCACCGCCCACACGATGTCCATCGCGTTTCCCTCTCCCCGGTCCCGGGCCCTAGGGCCTGCCGCTCGTTACCTGTCGCCAACCACTGTTGATCAGATCCACACGTAAAGTCGTGGCCGGGTCAGCTCTGGTTGAAGAACCCACCCTCGGCGATCCGAGCCTTGTCTTCCGCCGTGACATCGACGTTAGCAGGCGACAGCAGGAACACCTTCTGCGTCACGCGCTCGATACTGCCGTGCAGACCGAAGACGAGTCCAGCGGCGAAGTCTACGAGCCGCTTCGCGTCGGTGTCGTCCATCTCGGTCAGATTCATGATCACAGGGGTCCCGCCGCGGAACTGTTCCCCGATGGTACGGGCCTCGTTGTAGGTCCGCGGGTGCAGCGTGGTGATGCGGTAGGGCTCTCGTTCGTTCACTACCTTGGGCATGATCACCGGGGCGCTCTTCTCCAGGTTGTGGCGGCGTTCGGGTGTGATGGACGACACGGGGGCCATCCTCGGGGTCTCCTGCCGGATCGGCACCGCCGCCGGGACCGGCTGCGGGGTGATCGAGGAGACCGGAGCAGGTGCTGCGGCGGCGGCCGGCCGGGGAATGTCCTCGGTCCGCTGCCCGGTACGGATCGGCTCGGGGTCCGCGTCGTAGTCGTCGTCGGGGTCGTACCCCTGGCCGTCGTACGTCTCGTCCTCCACGAGGCCGAGGTAGACCGCCATCTTGCGCATTGCGCCGGCCATGCTCCTGTCTCCTCCGCTCATGGCCACCTCGCTGGCGCTCGGTGGCTGATTCGCGAAACGCGCACCTTCTGATGGTCGCTCGCTCCGCTCGCTCCGTGGGACCTGCTACGCCCCGGCGGCCAGGCCGGGCGGCCCTGCCTGCGGATTCCGCGGTTCCGCCCACGACGGCCCGTCAAGGCGACGCGCCGTCAGGGTTCCTGGGTGGGGCCGCGGAGCTGCGATCCACGGTTGGCTAGCGCTTCGAAAAGCTGCTAGTTTCTGTCCTATTTTGTCCTGCAGTCTGATCTACTTACTCGGTGACGTTACCCGAGGGGTGACCTCACTCCGAGTACCGCCGTTCCGACGCGCACATGTGTCGCCCCGGCGGCAATCGCCTGCTCAAGGTCACCGCTCATCCCTGCGGAGACCATGGTGGCAGCAGGATGGGCCGCCCGTACGGCGGTTGCGATTTCCGCCAACCGATCGAAGGCACGGGCCGGATCGCCGGCCAGCGGACCGGCCAGCGGGGCGACGGTCATCACACCGTCCAGCCGCAGCCCGGGCGTGTCGGCGATCGCGTCGGTGAGTTCCGCGACGTCCTCGGGGGCGACCCCGGCCCGGTGGCCACCCTCGCCGTGCTCCTTGTCCAGCGCCACCTGCACCAGGCAACCCAGCTCGGGCCGCTCGGACTTGAGCACCGCCGCCGAGAGCGACTCGACCAGCCGCAGCCGGTCCACCGAGTGCACGTGGTTCGCGTACCGGACGACCGAGCGGACCTTGTTGGTCTGCAGCTGTCCGACGAAGTGCCAGGCGAGAGGAAGGTTTCTGCACCGCTCCGCCTTGGGCCCGGCGTCCTGGTCGCGGTTCTCCGCGACATCCGTCACACCCAGTCCGGCCAGCAGCGCGGTGTCCTCGGCCGGGTAGGTCTTGGTGACGACGATCAGGGTGACGTCCTCGCGCGGACGCCCGGCGGCCGCACAGGCGTCCGCGATCCGGCGCTCGACCACGTCGAGGTTGGTGCCCAGCTCCTCGTACCGGGCCCGCTGGCCCTCCGTCAGAGCCTTCAGCCAGCTCTCGTCAGGGAAGAAAGGGCCTGGTCCGCCCGGGAACGGTCCGAAGATGTCGTTCGTCATCAGTGATCAGAGCCCAACCAGACGTAGCTCGCGAGCCGACCCGTGCGCTGCTCGCGGCGGTAGGAGAAGTGATCGGCGGATTCGAGGGTGCAGACCGGTGACCGCACCAGCCGGGTGACCCCCACCGCCGCCAGCTGTGCCGCGACTCCCCCCGGCACGTCCAGCGCCGGGGTCCCCCACGTGGTCTCGGCGAAGGCCGCCGGGACCGCCTCGGCGACCTCGGCGCGCAGTCCGGCCGGCACCTCGTAGCAGCGGCCGCAGACCGCGGGGCCGGTGGCGGCGGCGATCCGCGCCGGCTCGGCCCCCAGTTCGACCATCGCCTTGACGACCGCGGGCACCACCCCGGCCGCCAGCCCGGGCCGGCCCGCGTGGGCCGCGCCCACCACGCCCGCCACCGGGTCCGCCAGCAGCACCGGGGTGCAGTCCGCGGTCAGCACCGCGAGCGCGAGCGGCCGGTCGGTGACCACCGCGTCCACCGTGGGGGCCTCCCCCAGCGGCTGGCGCTCCGTCACCACGGCGACCTCGGCGCCGTGCACCTGGTTCATCCAGACCACGTCGGCCGGGTTCAGCCCCAGCTCCCGGGCGGCGATCGCCCGGTTCTCCCGGACGGCCTCCGGGTCGTCCCCCACCGCGCCGCCGAGGTTGAGCTCCCCGTACGGCGAAGTGCTCACCCCGCCCCACCGGTCGGTGAAGGCGAAGTGAGCACCCGCGCGTACCGCGTGATCGATCACTTAAGGAAGTCCGGGACGTCGAGCTCCTCGGCCGGGCTCTCCACGAACGGCTGCCGGACCGGCTGCACCTGCGGCGGCACCGGGGCGGCGGCGGTCGCGGTGGCCGGGGTCTCGGCCGAACGGGCCGGGGCGGCCGGGGCCTCCCCCTCCGAACGGGAGGTCACCGAACCGATGCTCCCGTACGACGGCCGGCCGGCCGGGCGCTCCGGGGCGGCCGGCGGGGTCGCCGGGGCGGCGGGGGCGGTGGACTTCACCACCGGGTCGCGGACGATGGCCGGCGGCTGACCGCCGTCGAAGCCGGCCGCGATGACGGTGACCCGCACCTCGTCGCCGAGCGCGTCGTCGATGACCGCACCGAAGATGATGTTGGCCTCGGGGTGAGCGGCCTCGCTGACCAGCTGGGCCGACTCGTTGATCTCGAACAGACCGAGGTCGGAGCCGCCCGAGATGGACAGCAACACGCCGCGGGCGCCGTCGATCGAGGCCTCCAGCAGCGGCGAGGAGATCGCCATCACGGCGGCCGCCTTGGCGCGGTCCTCGCCGCGGGCCGAGCCGATGCCCATGAGCGCCGAGCCGGCGTCCGACATGACGGACTTGACGTCGGCGAAGTCGAGGTTGATCAGGCCCGGGGTGGTGATCAGGTCGGTGATGCCCTGGACACCGGAGAGCAGGACCTGGTCCGCCGAGCGGAACGCGTCGAGCACGCTGACCTGGCGGTCCGAGATGGACAGCAGTCGGTCGTTCGGGATCACGATGAGGGTGTCGACCTCTTCGCGCAGGGCGGCGATGCCGTCCTCGGCCTGGTTGGCCCGGCGACGGCCCTCGAAGGTGAAGGGGCGGGTGACCACGCCGATGGTCAGGGCGCCCAGCGACCGGGCGATGTTGGCGACGACGGGCGCGCCGCCCGTGCCCGTGCCACCGCCCTCACCGGCGGTCACGAAGACCATGTCGGCCCCCTTGAGGACCTCCTCGATCTCCTCGCGGTGGTCCTCGGCGGCCTTGCGGCCGACCTCGGGGTTGGCGCCGGCGCCGAGGCCCCGGGTGAGTTCACGGCCCACATCGAGCTTGACGTCGGCGTCGCTCATGAGGAGGGCCTGCGCATCGGTGTTGATCGCGATGAACTCGACGCCCTTGAGACCGACCTCGATCATCCGGTTGATGGCGTTGACACCACCGCCGCCGATACCGACGACCTTGATGACTGCGAGGTAGTTCTGCGGTGCTGCCACGTCGAAGGCCTCTCGCCTCGAATTTCCGGGTCGGCCCGACCCGGGCGAGGGGTCGTACCGACGGATGTCGATGGGTAGGGAGCCTGGTTTCTGACTTAATGTCCGAAATGCCGACCGCCGACCCCAACCCTAAACTTGACCTTTAGGGTTAATCCTGTGCCTCCGTCACATCACCAGGGGACACAGTCTGGTGACACAGGACACTAGGTGGCTCCGGGCACGTGTTTCAACGAACACGCCGAGCTTCCCTTTTTCTTTTGAGCCTATGTGATCATCGGCCGGCAACGGAAACCGGGGTGACCACCAAGGGTCGGGCCGACACTTCGAGGCGTCAACCCCTCCCTCGGGCACAGAATCTAGTGGATCACCCGGACACGGCCGGCGCCTCCGGCGCAGTCACGTCGAAGTTGGTGCCCTTCTGGGCCATCAGCGCCTGCAGTACCCGGGCCTTGCGGTCGTTCTTCTCCGGGCTGCCCCAGCGCACCGTCGCACCCCCGCTGAGCTGCAGTTCGATGTCGTCGTAGGAGTGCACGAGGACCGATCCGGCCCGCTTGGCGATCTCCGGCGGAAGCCCGGCGGCCACCGCCGCCGCGCCCTGCACCAGCTGCGCCCGGGAGATCACCCCGTCCACGTCCTTGGCCTGCTGACTGAGCCGCAGCTCCACCACCGGCACACCCGCAGGCGGGGCCGCCTCGGTGGCGAAGCTCACTCCGGCGGCATCCACCTGGGTGAACTGGCCGTCGTCCCCCTTGACGGCGGCCACGGCCGTCCGCTGCACCACCTTGACCTGCAGGGTGTGCGGCCAGCCCCGCCACACCTCGGCCTTGGCCACCCGGGGGATCGCCTCCACCCGGTGCTCGACCTCGGCCAGGTCCACCCGGGACAGCGGGCCGCCGGCCAGCCCGCCGACCGCCTCGCGGACCTGGTCCGACGTCAGCTTCTCGTCGGTGGTGCCCTGGACGGCGACATCGCGCACGTCCAGCACCGAGGAGTAGAACACCAGCCAGGCAAGCCCGCCCAGCACCGAGGCGACGAGCACGCTCAGCACCACGATGCCCCGCCGGGAGAGTCGGAGACGGGGAGCGAACTCCTCCCCCTCCAGTTCCTCGTCCAGAGGGTCGGCGGGCCGACCGTCAGCCACGGCGCCGGCCACCCCGGTGGGCCTGGATCGCCTCGTACACCATGCCGACCAGCAGGTCGTCGGCGTCCCGGCGGCCGAACTCGGCCGCGGCCCGGCTCATGTCCCAGAGCCGCTGCGGGTCGGTGAGCACCGGCAGCACGTTCTGCAACACCCAGTCCGGGGTCAGCTCGGCGTCGTCCACCAGCAGACCGCCGCCGGCCTTGACCATCGGCTGGGCGTTCAGCCGCTGCTCGCCGTTGCCGATCGGCAGCGGCACGAAGGCGGCGGGCAGGCCGACCGCGGCCAGCTCGGCCACCGTCATGGCGCCGGCCCGGCAGAGCATCAGGTCGGCGGCGGCGTAGGCGAGGTCCATCCGGTCGATGTACGGCACCGGGCGGTACGGCGGCATCCCGGGGACGTCCGCGACCTGCGGCAGCTCGTTCTTCGGGCCGACCGCGTGCAGGATCTGCACGCCGTACTGCTGCAGCCGCGGGGCGATCGCGGTGACGGTCTCGTTCAGCCGGCGCGCGCCCTGGGAGCCGCCGGAGACCAGCAGGGTGGGCAGCCGCTGGTCGAGGCCGAAGTACTGGCGGGCCTCCGGCCGGGTGGCGTTGCGGTCCAGGGTGGCGATGGTCCGGCGCAGCGGGATGCCGATGTACCGGGAGTCGCGCAGCTTGCTGTCCGGGGTGGAGACGGCGACGAAGTCGGTGTAGCGGGCGCCGATCTTGTTGGCCAGGCCCGGGCGGGCGTTGGCCTCGTGCACCACGATCGGCACCCCGGCCCGCTTGGCGGCCAGGTAGGCGGGCATCGAGACGTAGCCGCCGAAGCCGACCACGGCATCGGCGTTGACCCGCTCGATGATCTCCTGGGCGGCCCGGACGGTGCCGCGCAGTCGGCCGGGGACGGTGATCAGCTCAGGGGTGGGCTTGCGGGGCAGCGGCACGGCCGGGATGAGCTCCAGCTGGTAGCCGCGCTCGGGCACCAGTCGGGTCTCCAGACCACGCTCGGTGCCCAGGGCGGTGATCCCGATGGACGGGTCGTGCCTGCGGAGGGCGTCCGCGAGGGCCATGGCCGGCTCGATGTGGCCGGCGGTCCCCCCGCCAGCGAGTACGACATGCACCGAAATTCACCGCTCCCTGCGTGCCGGCCCGGGGGCCGGGCGCGCTGTGGTTCGTCGTCGTGACAGCACCCGGGCCAGTCGCTTCCTGATCCGGGAGTTCTTGCTCCGGGCGGCCAGGGCCGCCTTCGCGCCCGAGGAACTGCGTGCCAGGCACAGCAGCACCCCGATCGCGGACATGGCCGACAGCATGGCGGAACCGCCGTAGGAGAACAGCGGGAGCGGGACGCCCGCGATGGGCAGCAGTCCCAGTGCCGACCCCAGGTTGATCATGGCCTGCGCCATGATCCAGGTGGTGGCGGCTCCCGCGGCGTACCTGACGAAGGGGTCCTTCGTACCGATGGCCACACGGATACCCGCGTAGCCTAGTGCCGCGAAGAGACCGATCACCGACAGCGTCCCCACCAGGCCCAGTTCCTCGCCGGTCGCGGCGAAGATGAAGTCGGTGTGCGCCTCGGGCAGCTGGCCCCACTTCTCCACGCCCGCGCCGAGGCCGGTGCCGAAGCCGCCGCCGAGCGCGAACGAGTACACGCCGTGCAGGGCCTGGAAGCAGGCGCCTTCCGGGTCGAGCTTGGTGACGCCGATGCAGCCCAGGCGCTCGGCCCGGTGCGGGACGGTGATCACCAGGGCGGTACAGACCACGACGGCCACCCCGAGGGTGGCCACGAACAGCCGCAGCGGCGCGCCGACCATCCAGAGCAGCGCGAACACCATGGCCACCAGGATCATCGAGGTGCCCATGTCACCGCCGATCATGATCAGCGCGAGCAGCAGCAGGGCGCCCGGCACCAGCGGCACCAGCAAGTGCTTCCACGAGGTGAGGGTGCCGGCCTTCTGCTTGCGGGCGAGCAGGTCGGCACCCCAGAGCACCAGCGCGAGCTTGGCGAACTCGGAGGGCTGGAACTGGAAGAACCCGAAGTCCAGCCAGTTCTGGTTGCCGTTGATCCGCACCCCGACGCCGGGCACGGCGACCAGCGCGAGCGCGCCGATCACCCCGAACATCACCGGGTAGACGATCACCCGAAGCACCGCCACCGGAACGGAGGCGAAGCCGACCAGCAGGACCAGGCCGAGGATGGCCGCGATCAGCTGCTTGAGGAAGTAGTACTGCGCCGTGTGGTGCTGGTTCAGGGCCAGGATCTGCGAGGCCGAGAAGACCATCATCAGGCCCAGCACCACCAGCAGCAGCGTGGTGCCGACGACCAGCAGGTACGGCGTGAGCGGCCGGTCCAGCCAGTACCGTACACGGGCCCGGAAGGCCTGCAGACGGCCCAGCGGACCGGCCGACTTGTACTTGGTCGTGGTGGCGGAGATCACTCGCCACGGCTCGGCGGCGTCCTGCTTCCCAACGCCGGAATCCGCCCTGCCCTGCCCCGCCACCGCTCCCCGCTCCAATCTCTGCGGCTCGTTCGCCTCGAACGGCCGCTCACTCGCCGGAAGGGTTCGCCAGCTCCCGGACGGCCGCCGCGAACAGGTCGCCGCGCTCGCCGTAGTTGGTGAACATGTCCATCGAGGCGCAGGCCGGGGCCAGCAGCACGGTGTCACCCGATCGGGCGAGCGACGCGGCCGCGCGAACCACCTCGGTCATCGCCACCGCGCCAGTCTGGCCCTCGGCCGCCTCGATCACCGGCACATCCGGAGCGTGTCGCTCCAACGCCTCGCGGATCAGCGCCCGGTCCTGGCCGATCAGCACGACCGCGCGCAGCCGCTCGGCCGCGCCCTGGACCAGGTCGTCGAAGGTCGCGCCCTTGGCCAGGCCGCCGGCGATCCAGACGATCGGCCGGTAGGCGGCCAGCGAGGCGGCCGCGGCGTGGGTGTTGGTGGCCTTGGAGTCGTCGACGTACGTGACCTCGCGGACCACGCCGACCTCGGCGATCCGGTGGGCGTCCGGACGGAACGCCCGCAGGCCCTCCCGGACGGCCTTCGGCTCGACCCCGTAGGCCCGCGCCAGCGCCGCCGCGGCGAGCGCGTTGGCGATGTTGTGCGGGGCCGGCGGGTTGACGTCCTCGACGGCGCCCAGCTCGGCCGCGTTCTTGGTCCGGTCCTCGACGAAGGCACGGTCCACCAGCAGGCCGTCCACCACGCCGAAGTTCGACGGGCTCGGCGCGCCGAGCCCGAAGCCGATCGCCCGGCAGCCCTCCTCGACGTCGGCCTCGCGGACCAGCGCCTCGGTGGCCGGGTCGGCCAGGTTGTACACGCAGGCGACCACGTTGCCCTCGTAGATCCGACCCTTGTCGGCCGCGTACGCCTCCATCGAGCCGTGCCAGTCGAGGTGGTCGGGTGCCAGGTTGAGGACCGCGGCCGAGTACGGGCGCAGCGAGGGCGCCCAGTGCAGCTGGTAGCTGGAGAGCTCGACGGCGAGCACGTCGTACGGCTCCTCGGCGAGCACCGCGTCCAGCACCGAGACCCCGACGTTGCCGACGGCGGCGGTGCGCTTGCCGGCCGCGGTGAGGATCGAGGCGAGCATCTGGACGGTGGTGGTCTTGCCGTTGGTGCCGGTGACCGCCAGCCAGGGGGCGGGCTCGCCGGTGCCCGGCAGCGGCTTGCGCAGCCGCCAGGCCAGCTCGACGTCGCCCCAGACCGGGACGCCGGCCGCCTCGGCGGCGGCGAACAGCGGGCTGTCGGGGGCCCAGCCGGGCGAGGTGACGATCAGCCGGGTGCCCTCGGGCAGGCTCGCGCCGTCGCCGAGGCGCACCGCGACGCCCAGTGCCTCCAGCTCGGCGGCGCGGGCCTTGAGTCCCTCGCCGCTGCCGCCGTCGACCACGGTGACGCTCGCGCCGAGCCCGTTCAGGACGCGCGCGGCGCTGATGCCCGAGACGCCGAGACCGGCGACCACCACGGGCAGGTTGTTGAACTGCGGCTTGATCATCTGAGGGTTCGTCATCCGGTCCGGTATCCCGCGTAGAAGAGGCCGAGGCCGACGGCCACGCACAGGCCCTGGATGATCCAGAAGCGGACCACGACCAGGACCTCGCTCCAGCCCTTGAGTTCGAAGTGGTGCTGCAGTGGTGCCATCTTGAAGACGCGCTTGCCGGTCATCCGGAAGGAGCCGACCTGGATGATCACCGACAGGGTGATGATCATGAAGAGGCCGCCGAGCAGGATCAGCAGCAGCTCGGTGCGGGAGCAGATCGCGAGGCCCGCCAGGGCGCCGCCGAGGGCGAGCGAGCCGGTGTCACCCATGAAGATCTTGGCGGGCGAGGTGTTCCACCACAGGAAGCCGAAGCAGGAGCCCATCAGGGCGGAGGCCACCACCGCGAGGTCCAGTGGGTCGCGGACGTCGTAGCACGCGCCGGTGGCGGAGATGAAGTAGGCGCAGCTCTGGGTGTACTCCCAGACGCCGATGAAGGTGTAGGCGCCGAAGGCCATCACCGAGGCGCCGGTGGCGAGGCCGTCCAGGCCGTCCGTCAGGTTCACGCCGTTGGAGGTCGCCGCGATCATGAAGTAGGCGAAGATGACGAACAGCACCGGGCCGATCGACCACTTGAAGTCGCGCACGAAGGACAGCGACTGGGAGGCCGGGCTGAGCCCGCGGTCGTCGTGGAACTGCAGCGCCAGGACGGCGAACACCAGGCCGACGATGGACTGGCCGGCCAGCTTCGCCTTGGCCCGCAGGCCCAGCGAGCGGCGCTTGACCACCTTGATGTAGTCGTCCAGGAAGCCGACCAGGCCGAGGCCCGTGGTCAGGAAGAGCACCAGCAGACCGGAGGCGGTCGGGGTGTCGCCCGTTATCGCCTTTGTCCCGAAGTACGCGATCAGGGTCGCCAGGATGAAGGCGATGCCGCCCATGGTGGGCGTGCCCTTCTTGCTGTGGTGCGCCTTGGGGCCGTCGTCGCGGATGTACTGGCCGTAGCCCTGTCGGGCGAGCAGCTTGATCAGCGCGGGCGTGCCGACCAGCGAGAGGATCAGGCCGATCATCCCGGCAAAGAGGATCTGCTTCATCATCGGGCAGCACCGTCCGCCAGGAGGGCCTCGGCCACCTTCTCCAACCCCACCGAACGGGACGCCTTCACCAGGACCACATCCCCCGGCCGCAGCTGACTGCGCAGCAGCTCGACCGCCGCGTCCGCGTCGGACACCAGCACCGACTCCTCACCCCACGAACCTTCGTTCCTCGCGCCGAGTTCCATGCAGGCCGCCTCGCGTCCACCGACCGCCACCAGCTTGGTGACGTCCAGCCGGACGGCGAGCCGCCCGATGGCATCGTGCTCGGCCAGGCTGTCCTCGCCGAGCTCCCGCATCTCGCCGAGCACCGCCCAGGTGCGGCGGCGCTCCGGACCGCGGCCGCCCATCGAGACCAGCGCCCGCAGCGCGGCCCGCATCGAGTCGGGGTTCGCGTTGTAGGCGTCGTTGATGACGGTGACACCATCGGCCCGGTCGACGACCTCCATGCGCCAGCGGGACAGCGCACCCGCCTCGCCCAGGGCTGCCGCGGTGTCGTCGACGGTCATCCCGAGCTCCATCGCCACCGC
Source organism: Kitasatospora sp. NPDC001159 (assembly GCF_053598235.1). Lineage (NCBI taxonomy): Bacteria > Bacillati > Actinomycetota > Actinomycetes > Kitasatosporales > Streptomycetaceae > Kitasatospora > Kitasatospora sp. NPDC001159. The sequence goes on along the minus strand of NZ_JBSFJV010000104.1, from coordinate 12,780 downwards.
GGCGGCGGCGAGGGCGTTCGAGACGTGGTGCTCACCGTACAGGCGCAGCTGCACGGGAGCGGAACCGGCCGGGGTGGTGAGCGTGAACGATGGCCGTCCGGTGGCGTCCAGGCGAACGTCCGTGGCCCGGACGTGGGCCTCCGGGGACTCCCCGAAGTAGACCACCTTCGCCTTGGTCCGGGAGGCCATCGCGCGCACCAGTCGGTCGTCCGCGTTGAGGATCGCGGCGCCCTCGGCGGGCAGCGCCTCGACCAGCTCGCCCTTGGCCTCGGCGATCGCCTCCTGGGAGCCGAACTCGCCGACGTGGGCGGTGCCGACGTTGAGCACCAGGCCGATCCGGGGCGGGGTGATCGAGGTGAGGTACTCGATGTCGCCCTTGTGCCGGGCGCCCATCTCCATGACCAGGTGCCGGGTGCCGGCCTCGACCCGCAGCGCGGTCATCGGGTGGCCGATCTCGTTGTTGAGCGAGCCGGGCGGGAAGACGGTCTCGCCGTGGCGCTGGAGCAGCTGGGCGATCAGGTCCTTGGTACTGGTCTTGCCGGCCGAACCGGTCAGCGCGACCACGGCGGTGGCCTCGGCGCGGGCGACCACGGCGCGGGCCAGCTTGCCGAGCGCGTCCACCACACTGTCGACCAGGACGGCGGGCACGCCGACCGGGCGGGAGGCCAGCACCGCGACGGCGCCGGCCTCGACCGCCGTGGCGGCGTAGTCGTGGCCGTCCACGTGCTCGCCGACGAAGGCCGCGAACAGGCCGCCGGGGCACACCTTCCGCGAGTCGACCTCGACCGGGCCGGTGACCAGGACGTCCGGGTCCGCGCCGTCCAGGGTGCCGCCGACCGCGGCGGCCACCTCGGCGAGGGTCAGTGCGATCACTGCTGCTCTACTCCTCGGTCGCCCCGGGCGGCCGTGGTCCGCGCGATGGATTCGCGCAGCACCTCCCGGTCGTCGAAGGGGCGGATCTCGTCTCGTACGTACTGGCCGAGCTCGTGGCCCTTGCCGGCCACCAGCACGGTGTCCCCCGCCTGGGCGCGGGCGACCGCGAGCTGGATCGCCTCGGCCCGGTCGGGGACGACCAGGACGGCCCCGCGCTCGGCCTCGGGCACCGCGGCGGCGCCGGTCAGCATGCTGGCGAGGATCGCCAGCGGGTCCTCGCTGCGTGGGTTGTCGCTGGTCAGCAGGGCGGTGTCGGCGAGGCGGGCGGCGATGGCGCCCATCGGGCCGCGCTTGTGGGGGTCGCGGTCGCCGCCGCAGCCGACGACCACGTGCAGCCTGCCCTTGGTGACCTCGCGGAGCGAGGCGAGGACGGCCTGCAGGGCGTCCGGCTTGTGGGCGTAGTCCACGACCGCGACGAACGGCTGTCCGGCGTCCACCCGCTCCAGTCGGCCCGGCACTCCGGGGACGGCGGCGACGCCGGCCACGGCCCGCTCCAGCGGCAGCCCGGCGGCGACCAGCGTGGTGATCGCGGCCAGCGCGTTGGAGACGTTGAACGGGCCGGGCAGCGGGACGGAGGCGTCCGCCTGGGCGCCGTCCGGGCCGAGCACCCGGAAGGTGGAGCCGACCGGCCCTAGCTGGACGTCCACGGCCCGCCAGTCGGCCTCGGCGGCGCCGGTGGCGGAGAAGGTGGTCACCGGGATCTTCGCCTCGGCGACCAGCCGGCGGCCGTACTCGTCGTCCAGGTTGACCACGCCGCGGCGGGACTTGCCAGGCTGGAAGAGCCGGGCCTTCGCCTGGAAGTAGTCCTCCATGTCCGGGTGGAAGTCGAGGTGCTCGGGGGTGAGGTTGTTGAACAGCGCGACGTCGTACGCCACCCCGTCGGTGCGGCCGAAGACCAGGGCGTGGCTGGAGACCTCCATGGTCACCGCGTCCGCGCCGCGCTCGGCCATCACGCCGAGGATCGCGTGCAGGTCGGTGGCCTCGGGGGTGGTGCGCTCGCTCTTGATCCGCTCCTCGCCGACCCGCATCTCCACGGTGCCGATCACGCCGGGGCTGCGCCCGGCGCCGCGCAGACCGCCCTCGACCAGGTACGAGGTGGTGGTCTTGCCGTTGGTACCGGTCAGCCCGATCATCAGCAGCCGCTCGGACGGGCGGCCGTAGACGATCGCGGCCAGCTCGCCCATCCGGGCCCGCGGCCGGTCGACGACCAGCAGCGGCAGCCCGGTGGGGGAGGCCAGCTCGGCGCCCGCGGGGTCGGTGAGCACGGCCACCGCGCCGGCTTCCGCGGCCTTGGCCGCGAAGGCCGCGCCGTGGTGGTTGGCGCCCGGGAAGGCCACGTACACGTCGCCCGGGCGCACCGCACGGGAGTCGTGGGTGACGCCGGTGACGGCGCCGCCCTCGACGGGCGGCAGGCCCAGCTGAGCGGCCAGCTCGGCGAGCGGCAGGGCTGCGGTCCCGCTCGGGCGGGGCGGACCCACGGTGGTTTGATCGGATTTCGGCACGGCGGGAAGGCTATCCGCCGAAGGGTGCCCAGGGCCAAACCGGGTCTTCGCGGCGTCGCCGGGCACACCGGCCCGCTGGTTGCTCATGTGCGCTCACGGCTTCCACTCGACGGGCAGGTTGGGCGCCTGGCTGCCGCTAGGCGGGACCTGCAGGGTCTTCAGGGTGAACTCCATCACCTGCTTGAACACCGGCCCGCACAGCTGGCCGCCGAAGTGGCCGTTGACCGGGCCCTGGAGGGTGCAGGAGACGGTGACCCTGGGGGCGTCGGCGGGGGCGAAGCCGATGAAGGAGGCGGTGTAGCCGTCGTAGCCGACCCCGCTGGCGGCCCCCCGGTTGGCGGTACCGGTCTTGCCGGCGACCCGGTAGCCGGGGATGGCGGCCTTGCCGCCGGTGCCCTGCTCGTCGTCGACGACCGACTCCAGCATCGAGGTGAGGGTCCTGGCGGTCTGCTCGCTGACCACCCGGGTCTGCTCGCCCGGCGGGGCCGGGGTGAACTTGCCGTCCGGCCCGGTGGTGCCCTGGACGATGCTGGGCGCGACCCGGACCCCGCCGTTGGCGATGGTCGAGTACACCGAGGTGGCCTGCAGCGCGTTCATCTGCAGCGGACCCTGACCGAAGGAGATGTTGTACTTCTCCGAGGCGACCAGGTCCTCCGGCTTCTTGAGCATCCCGGGGGTCTCCCCCGGGAAGTTCAGGCCGGTCGGCTGGGCCACGCCGAACTTGCGCATGTAGCCGTCCAGCACCTGGTTGGCCTTCAGCTGGTCGCCGTCACCCAGGGTCTCGATCGCCTCGATGGTGCCGATGTTCGAGGACTTCGCCAGCACCCCGGCCAAGGTCAGGTACCAGTCGCCGTGCTCGACGTCGTCCTTGAACTGCTGGCCGGCCCGGACCAGCCGGTTCGGCACGGTGACCTTGGTGTCCCAGTTGGCCTTGCCGGAGTCCAGGACGGCGGCCAGGCTCATCAGCTTGGCGGTGCTGCCCGGTTCGTAGGCGTCGACCAGGGCGGGGTTGCCCATCTGGGACTGCTTGGAGAGGCTGAGATCGTTGGGGTTGAAACCGGGTGCGGTGGCCATCGCGAGGACCTGGCCGGTCTTCACGTCCTGGACCACCACGTAGCCCTTCTCCGCGCCGGAGTTGGCCACCTGGTCGGTGATCGCCTTCTGGGCCGCCCACTGGATGTCCCGGTTGATGGTCAGCTTGACGTCGCTGCCGGGCACGGCCGCGTCCATCGAGCCCCCGGCGGTGGGCACCAGCCGGCCGCCCGCCTGGGCGTAGCTGCTGCGGCCGTCCTTGCCGGCCAGCATCTTCTGGTACTGCAGCTCCAGTCCGCCGGCGCCCTCGCCCTCGCCGTTGACGAAGCCGACCAGGTTGGCGGCCAACCCGTCCGCCGGGTAGATCCGCTTCTGGGTCTCCCGGTTGAAGACGCCGGCCAGCGGGTTGGCGCACTCGTTGTCCACCCGGGTGCGCCCGCCCTGGTCGGCGGGCTTGCCGAGCAGCTTCTTCTGGGCCTGGCAGGCGCGCGAGCCGGCCTGCCGCTCCAGGGTCGACTTCAGGTCGCTGATCTGGTTCTTGGCGGCCGGGGTCTGCTGGGCGGCGAGCCGCTTGTAGCGGGTCTTGGGGGTGTGCAGGTCGGCGGCGAGCTTCTCCTTGGACACGCCGAGGACCGGCGACAGCAGGGCGGCCGCCTGTTCCGGCGCGTCCGGGATGCCGGTCGCGTCCGGGGTGAACATCGCCGGGTCGGCGGTGATGTCGTACGCGTCCACGGTCGCCGCCAGCGCGACCCCGTCGGAGGACGTTATCGAGCCGCGCTCGGCGGTGATCGGGATGTTCAGGTAGCGGTTGGTGTTGGCGTCCGCGGCCAGCGCGTCGGCGTCCACCAGCTGGAGCTGGACCAGGCGCCCGGCGAAGACGGAGAACACCAGGGACAGCACCACGGTGATCACCCGCAGCCGGCGCTTCGGCTCGGCCAGCTTCAGCGCCTTGGGGCGCTGCGGCGGGCGGGTCTTCGGACGCGGTCGCACCGCCGCCTGGCTGCGGGCCGGCGGACGGCCCTCGGAGCGGCGCTGCTGCGGCGCGCGCGGGGTACGGGCGACGGCGGGCTTGGCGGGCTGCGCCTTGGCCGACTGGTTGCGCGCGGGCTGCGCCTTGGACGGCTGGGCCTTGGCGGGCTGGGCCTTCGCCGACTGGCTGCGCGCGGGCTGCGCCTTGGCGGGCTGGCTGCGGGCGCTCTGACCCTTCGCGGGCTGCCCCTTCAAGGGCTGGCTCCGGCCTGCGGCGGGGCGCGGGGCACCGCTGCGCGGCGGCTGACGGCGGCCCGAACCGGAGCCCGAGCCCGACGGCTGACGTGGAGTCGTCACCGGTTGCCACCCCCGTGCTGCCCGGGCGCGGGCGAGACCGGATTGAGCTGGATCACCGAGTCACCGGCCGAAGCCGCCGGAGTCGGCACCGGCGTGGCGGCCGCCGGGGTGGTCGGCTGCGCGGTGGGCTGCGCCGAGGGCGCCGGGGCGCCCTGCGCGCCCGGTGAGGCCTTCGTCGGCCACGGATCGACCGTCGACCGCTTCACCGGCGGGCTGTCCTGCGCCGGTCCGGGCGTGCCGACAACCTTGCCGCCGTTCGGCACGTCCAGGAAGGCCATCCCCCCGGCCGGGACCATGCCCAGCTCGGCGGCTCGCTTGGCCAGCGCGTCCGGGGCCGAGCTCTGGTCGATCTCGTGCTGGAGGCTCTGCTGCTCGTCGGTCGACTTGGTGGTCTGCTTCTGCAGCCGGGACAGCTCGAAGGAGCCCTCGTTGAGCGCGGTGTTCAGCGCGAGCAGCCCGAACAAGCCGCCGGCCAGCAGCACCACCACGAGCACCGCGAACGGTGTGCGCCCCCGCACGGGGCGCCGCCCCGGTCGGACCGTGATGCGCGCCCTGCCCTGCCCGGGGAGTCCTCCCCGCCCCGCCCGGACCTCACCGGCCACCGGCCCCACTGCTTTCCTCCGCCCTTCGGACCCCGCCGGGACTCAGCCCCGCTTGCTTCGGTCCCTGATCCTCTCCGCCACCCGCAGCCGTACGGGCGCGGCGCGCCGGTTCTCCTCGATCTCCTCCTCGGTGGCCAGCTCGGCACCGCGGGTGATCAGTTTGAGCCAGGGCTGGTGCTCCTCCGGGATGAACGGGAGCCCCGGCGGGGCGGTGCTGGTCGCCCCGGCGGCGAAGTACTGCTTCACCAACCGGTCCTCCAGCGACTGGTACGACATCACGACGATCCGGCCGCCCAGCGCCAGGGCGTCCAGCGCCCCCGGGATCGCCCGGTCCAGGACCTCCAGCTCGCCGTTGACCTCGATCCGCAGCGCCTGGAACGTCCGCTTGGCCGGGTTCCCGCCGGTCCGGCGGGTCGCCGCCGGAATGGCGTTGCGCACCAACTCGACCAGACGCGCGCTGTTGCTGAACGGTTCCTTGGCCCGCTCCCGCACGATGACCGAGGCGATCTTCCCGGCGAACCGCTCCTCGCCGTAGACCTTGAGGATCCGCGCCAGGTCTCCGTGGCTGTAGGTGTTCAGCACCTCCGCCGCGCTGATCCCCCGGGTCTGGTCCATCCGCATGTCCAGCGGCGCGTCCTGCGCGTAGGCGAAGCCGCGGTCGGCCTCGTCCAGCTGCATCGAGGAGACGCCGAGGTCGAACAGGATCCCGTCCACCCGGTCGATGCCCAGGCGCTCCAGCACCTCGGGGATCTCGTCGTACACCGCGTGCACCAGGGTGGCCCGGTCGCCGAACCGGGCCAGCCGCTCGCCGGACAGCTTCAGCGCCTGCGGGTCGCGGTCCACCGCGACCAGCCGGACCTCCGGGAACTGGGTGAGCAGCGCCTCGCTGTGCCCGCCGAGGCCGAGGGTGGCGTCCACCACCACCGCACCGGGCCGCGAGATCGCCGGGGCCAGCGCGTCCATGCACCGCTGAAGCATCACCGGAACATGCTTGGGACCCGGCTCATTGGTGGTCATGCGCGGTGGCGCCCTTCCTCGGTGCGGAGCAGCCCGACGTCCGGGAGCTGCGACCATTCTCGCCCACCGTCTCCCGGCACGACGACGCGGCCCGTGGTCCCCGCCCGCTCTTGGGGAAGGTCGTGACCGCCCGGCGCCGGGGAAGGTGCGCCAGGTGGGCACGGAGCGGGTGGAGGCCACGAGCCGCATCGACCGGGCCACACCGGCCGGCGAGGCCCGGTTGACGGGCTCCGGCGGGTGTGCTCCACTGCGCCGCAACTCTATCGCGCGGGCCTCGGCAGTCAATGGTCCGCTCCGGCGCACCACCCGGGCGGCGGTACGGATCACCGCAGGTCGCAGCCGTCGGCACGGTCCGTCGAAGGTGCCGAGCGGGGAGGTTCCACGAGCGCCGCGCGCCCCGTCGAGAGACCGGGTACGAACCCACTCCGGGACCAGCCCGGACAAACCCTCCCGTTGTCGCTATGCGCTCGATCACAACGGCCTGTTCTGTAGCTCCTCACCCCACCGCGGGCCCCTGAATCGCACTAACGTCGCCACCATGACAGTGACCCCCGACCGGCCCACGCCGAACGCCGCTGCCGACACCACCCGACCCACCATCATCGACCGTTTCGTGACGTCCAACCGCGAGTACGCGGTGACCTTCCGGGACGGCGGCATGGACGCCCGCCCGGTGCAGAAGATCGCCGTGGTGGCCTGCATGGACGCCCGCCTCGACCTGTTCGCGGCGCTCGGCCTCGAACTGGGCGACGCGCATGTCATCCGCAACGCGGGCGGCGTCGTCACCGACGACACCATCCGCTCCCTGACCATCAGCCAGCGCGCCCTCGGCACCCGCTCGATCGCGCTGATCCACCACACGGGCTGCGGCCTGCTCGGGCTGACCGAGGACTTCCGCCGCGAGCTGGAACTGGAGGTCGGCCAGCGCCCGCAGTGGGCGGTGGAGGCCTTCGTCGACCTGGACGGCGACGTCCGCCAGTCCATGCAGCGGGTGCGCACCTCCCCATTCCTGCTGCACACCGACGACGTCCGCGGCTTCGTCTTCGACGTCCACACCGGACTCCTGCGCGAGATCGCCTGATACTCGCCCGCTCGCGGGGCCCCGCCCCGAGCCGAAGGGCACGCCGACGCCGAAAGGGAGGAGCGAGGGAGCGCCGACCGTCGGCGTCGGGTCAGGAGCGCCCGGAATCGAGCGGGCGAGTCACGGCGTCCGGGCATTCGGGGACGGCCGAATGGTGACTTCCGGCCACCGGGCGGGGGAGAATGCGCCTGCCGGCCGGACCCCGAACCACCTGGGGCGGCCGGGCCGCAGGCCGCCACCCCGGCTCCGGATCCGCCGTCGGAACCGCCTCCGGGACGGCCGCGTCAAGCATGGGGTGGGGTCCGGCCTCGAGTGAGGCGGGCACAGGTGCCAGGGAGCGTAAACGGGTGACGAGCTACAACGATCAGGCCGGTCTCGGCAGTCCTGCGGGGGGCGAACAGAGGGCGAACGGGTACCACCAGGTCGGGCTCCCCGAGCTCGCCGCGGTCGTGGACCGCGTCCGCGCCAACATCGAGAGCGTGATCGAGGGCAAGCCGGAGGCCGTCCGGATCGCCCTGACCGTCCTGCTCGCCGAGGGCCACCTGCTGCTGGAGGACGTGCCCGGCGTCGGCAAGACCATGCTGGCCAAGGCGCTCGCCCGCTCGGTCGACTGCACGGTGCGCCGCATCCAGTTCACCCCCGACCTGCTGCCCTCGGACGTCACCGGCACCAACATCTACGACCAGCAGCGGCACGACTTCGAGTTCCGCCCGGGCGCGATCTTCGCCCAGATCGTGGTCGGCGACGAGATCAACCGCGCCTCGCCCAAGACCCAGTCCGCGCTGCTGGAGTCCATGGAGGAGCGCCAGGTCACCATCGACGGCACCAGCTACGAGCTTCCCTCGCCGTTCATGGTCGTCGCCACCCAGAACCCGGTCGAGATGGAGGGCACCTACCCCCTCCCGGAGGCCCAGCGGGACCGCTTCATGGCCCGGATCTCGATCGGCTACCCCAGCCCCGAGGCCGAGTTCGCGATGCTCGACGTGCACGCCGGCGCCAACCCGCTGGCCGACCTCCAGCCGGTCGCGCACGCCGCCGACATCCTCAAGCTGGTCGACCTGGTCCGCACCGTGCACATCGCCGACCCGGTCCGCCGGTACGCCGTCGACCTCGTCGCCGCCACCCGCACCAGCCCCGAGCTGCGCCTGGGCGCCTCGCCGCGCGCCACCCTGCACCTGGTCCGGGCCGCCCGCGCCGCCGCCGCGCTGGACGGGCGCGACTACGTCACCCCGGACGACATCCAGCGCCTCGCCGTGCCGGTCCTCGCGCACCGCCTGATGCCGACCGCCGAGACCCAGCTCAGCCGCCGTACCTCCGAGCAGATCGTGGCCGACCTGGTCGCCCGGCTGCCGCTGCCGCGTCCGCAGGGCGGCCCGGCCGTCCGGAGGGGCTGAGGTGGCCTCATCGGATCCGACGGGCGGACTGCGGGCCGGACTTCGCGGCCTCACCACCCGGGGCCGCTCCTTCCTCGCGGCCGGACTGACCGCGGTGGTCTGCGCCTACCTGCTCAACCAGGACGCCCTGCTGCGGGTCGGCGTGCTGCTCGCCGCGCTGCCGCTGGCCGCCGCCCTGGTGGTCGCCAGCACCCGCTACCGGGTGGCCAGCGGCCGCCGGCTCAGCCCGCACCGGGCGATCGCCGGCCAGGAGGCCCGGGTCCACCTGCGGGTCGACAACGTCTCCCGGGTCCCCACCGGGCTGCTGCTCCTGGAGGACAGGGTCCCGTACGTGCTCGGGCCGCGCCCGCGCTTCGTGCTGGACAGGGTCGAGCCGCGCGGCTTCCGCGAGGTCTCCTACCGGGTCCGCTCCGACCTGCGCGGCCGCTACCCGCTCGGGCCGCTGCACCTGCGGCTGTCCGACCCGTTCGGGATGTGCGAGGTCAACCGCGCCTTCACCGCCTCCGACGTGCTCACCGTCGTCCCGCAGGTCCAGGCGCTGCCGCACGTCCGACTCAGCGGTGAGTGGAACGGCCAGGGCGAGAGCCACACCCGTACCCTGGCGCTGGCCGGGGACGACGACGTGATCCTGCGCGAGTACCGGCCGGGCGACGACCTGCGCCGGGTGCACTGGCGCTCCACCGCCCGGTACGGCGAGCTGATGGTGCGCCGCGAGGAGCAGCCGCAGAAGGCCCGGGCCACCGTCCTGCTGGACACCCGCGAGATCGGCCACCGCGGCAGCGGCCCGGCTTCCTCCTTCGAGTGGGCGGTCAGCTGCGCCGCCTCGGTCGCCGTGCACCTGCTGGAGCGCGGCTACCAGACCCAGCTGCTGACCGACACCGGCCGGTGGGTGCCCGGGCCCGGCACCGGCGGCAGCAACATCCCCGCCGACACCTCCGGGCTGATCCTGGACGCCCTCGCGGTCGCCGACCTCTCCGACGGCGGCGGGCTCTCCCGCGCCGAGGAGCCGCTGCGGGCCGGCGGCGAGGGCCTGCTGGTCGCCGTCCTCGGTGAGTTGGACGAGACCCAGACCGCCCGGCTGGCCCGGCTGCGCAGCCGTACCGGCGGGGCGATCGCCTTCCTGCTCGACACCGGCACCTGGACCGGCCTGCGGATGCTCGCCCCGAACACCGGCGGCGACGAGTTCCGCAACCGGGTGCGGCAGCTGCGCGAGGCCGGTTGGACGGTCCTGCCGGTACGCGCCGGGGACTCCGTACCGGACCTGTGGCGGGCCGCCGACGGCGCGAAGACCACCGCCCCCTACCGAGAAGAGGCCGGCGCGTGACCACCCGGGCCAAACTGACCGTGTACTCGGCGCTGGCCACCGCCCTCGCCTCGCTGTGCATGCTCCCGCTGCTCGCCACCCGGAGCTGGCTCACCCACGCCGTCCTGGTGATCGCCGTGATCGCGGCGGTCGGCGCGGGCCTGCGCCGCTCCCCGCTGTACCGCTGGACGGTCCCGGTCGCGCAGCTGTTGGTGCTGCTCCTGCTGATGCTGATCGGCTTCGCCGGCTCCGGGATGACCGGCGGCGTGCTGCCCGGCCCGAACGCGATGCGGGTGCTCAGCCAGGTCTTCTCCGCCGGCATCGACGACATCAAGCAGTACGCCATCCCGGCGCCGCCCACCGCCGGGCTGCGGCTGATCCTGGTCTCCTCCGTCGGCCTGATCTCCGTCCTGGTGGACACCGTCGCGGTGACCTACCGGCGCTCGGCGCTGGCCGGGCTGCCGCTGCTGGCGCTGTACTCGATCGGCAACCGCCTGGCCGGGAATCACGGCAGCTGGGTCTGGTTCGGCCTGGCCGCGGCCGGATACCTGGTGCTGCTGTTCGCCGAGGGCCAGGACCGGGTCTCCCGCTGGGGCCGGGTCTTCCGCGGCGGCGTGCGCGGCACGGTCAACTCCAGCCGGGTCAGCCCGGGCGGCCAGCAGGTCGGCGTCCTGGCGCTGGGGCTGGCGCTGCTGCTGCCGGTCTTCCTGCCGCGCTGGGACCTGGGGCTGCTGGACTCCGACTCCGGCGGCTCCTCCGGCAAGGGCACCGCGGGCAGCGTGTCGACCAGCCTCGACCCGCTGGTCAGCCTGGAGTCCGCGATCACCAAGCCGACCGACTCCGAGCTGCTCACCTACACCCTGGACAGCGACCTGGCCGACCAGATCTACCTGCGCACCGGGTCGCTGGACCAGTTCGACGGCACCAACTGGAAGCTCAGCAGCCCCGTCGTCAGCGACCTCCCGGCCACCCTGCCCTCCCCCGAGGGCCTGCGCACCACCAACGTCCCCCGGATCGAGGGCGACTTCCAGGTCAGCGACCGGCTGGAGAAGAGCTGGCTGCCGATGCCGTACCCGGCCGCCTCCGTCCAGGTCCCCAACCGCGGCGACTGGAAGCTCGACCCGCTGACCCGCACCGTGGTGCCGACCAACGACAAGGCGATCCGCGGCCTGCGCTACCACGTCACCTCGCTGGACCTGCGGCCCACCGCCGGAGAACTGCGCGCCGCGCCGCTCGCCCCGCAGGACATCCGGGACCACTACACCGCGCTGCCCGCCGACCTGCCGCCGGTGGTGGCCGAGCAGGCCAGGGCCGTCACCGCCAACGCCCAGAACGACTACGACCGGGCGACGGCGCTGGTGAACTGGTTCACCGGCCCGCAGTTCAAGTACGACACCGCCGTCGCGGGGGGCACCGGCAGCGACGCCATCGCGGTCTTCCTGCGCGAACGCCGGGGCTTCTGTGTGCACTTCGCCTCCACCATGGCGGCGATGGCCCGGGTGCTGAAGATCCCGTCCCGGGTCGCGGTCGGCTTCACCCCCGGCGACAGCAAGGGCGGCGACGTCTACTCGGTCACCGGCCGGATGTACCACGCCTGGCCCGAGCTGTACTTCTCCGGCTACGGCTGGATGCGCTTCGAGCCGACCCCGAGCCGCGGTGTCCCGGCCCACTACCAGGAGGCGTCCAGCGCCCCGACCAGCGCGCCCACCCAGCAGGCGACCGCAGCCGCGTCGAGCGCGGCCGCCGTCCCGGCGCCGAGCAACAGCTCGGACTGCACCGCCAAGCAGCGCCAGCTGGGCGACTGCGGTTCCAAGAACAAGGCCGACGCCAGGGCGGACGAGCAGTCCTGGCTGCTCTCCCCGCAGGTGCTCGGCACGCTGGCCGCGGTGCTGGTGGTGATCGCACTGCTGCTCGCCCCGATGTTCTGGCGCGCGGCCCTGCGCCGTCGTCGGCTCGGCGGCGCCGGACGGCGCCGACCCGGCGGGGACGGCGCGGTCGAGCTGACCGACGCCCAGGTGCTGGACGCCTGGGACGAGCTGATCGACTCCGCCTGGGACCTCGGAATTCCCCCGGACGAGGCACGCACCCCGCGCTCGGCCGCCCGGCGGATCACCGAAAAGGCGGAACTGGACGCGGACGCGGCGGCGGCCGCCGGACGACTGGCACTGGCCACCGAACGGGTGCTCTACGCCCCGGCCGGGCAGGTCACCACGGCGCCGCTGGCCGCCGACGTCCGTACCGCCCGGCGCGGTCTGCGGGCCGGCGCCGGCCGGATGGGCCGGGCCAGGGCGCTGCTGCTGCCGCCGTCCGCGGCGCAGCTGTGGTGGCGGATCTCGGACGCGGTGCGGGCGGCCCGTACGGCCGTCGGCCTGCGGGTCGGCCGGGCCGTCGAGGCGGTCACCGGCCCGGTGCGGCAGGTGTTCACCCGGCGCAAGCGGTCCACGCCGGAGTCCTGAGCCGTCCTGGTCGGGGCGGGCGAACAGGACGGGGCGGGCAGTCGATTCGACTGCCCGCCCCCCCCGGTGAGTCGGGGGTGGGGGTTCTGCTCGTTATATGTATAGAACAACATAAAAAAAAAGAAAATAACACA
>NZ_JBSFJV010000103.1:0-25770 GCF_053598235.1 Kitasatospora sp. NPDC001159 | reverse complement strand
CAGGCCCAGCTGGCGGTCGAGCTCCTTGACGACCTCAGGCGTGGCCTTCAGGTCGATGACCGAGTAGATGCCCTCGGACTGCTTGTTGATCTCGTCGAGGGTCCAGCCCACCGCGTACTGCTCGATGAGCTCGTCGATGCGACGAGCGTGCTGGACGTACCCCTCGATGAGCTCCATGGTGTACTCGCCCACCTGCGGGGTGCCCTCGTCGGGCTTCGGCTCGCGGGCGCGGGCCACCCAGTCGGCGAGGACCTGCTGCGGGTCGACCCCGCGGTGGTCGGCCTCGAAGAGGATCTGGAAGGCCCGGGTACGGGCCTTGCTACGTGCGGCCGACACGGACTTACTTCACCCGGCCGAGGTAGCTGCCGTCGCGGGTGTCGACCTTGACCTTCTCACCGGTGGTGATGAAGAGCGGCACCTGGATCTCGGCACCGGTCTCCAGGGTGGCCGGCTTGGTGCCACCGGTGGAGCGGTCGCCCTGGACGCCCGGCTCGGTCTCGGCGATGACCAGCTCGACGGCGGCCGGGAGCTCGATGTACAGGACCGCGCCCTCGTTGGTGGCGACCAGGGCCTCGAAGCCCTCCAGCAGGTACTTGGCGGCGTCGCCGACGACGGCCGGCTCGACGGTCAGCTGGTCGTAGGTGTCCATGTCCATGAACACGAAGTTCTCGCCGTCCTTGTACGAGAACTGCATGCCGCGCTTGTCCACGTTGGCCGTCTCGACCTTGGTGCCCGCGTTGAAGGTCTTGTCGACGACCTTGCCGGTCAGGACCTCCTTGAGCTTGGTACGCACGAAGGCCGGGCCCTTGCCGGGCTTGACGTGCTGGAACTCGACGACGGACCAGAGCTTGCCGCCCTCCAGCTTGAGGACCATGCCGTTCTTGAGATCGTTCGTGGAAGCCACGGGCGCACTTACTCCTGGATATAGCTGTCAAGGAACCAAGGGTTTGCGTCCTGCCGCCGACGGCCTTCGGGGGCCGCCGTCACAGGGCGAGGAGCTCCTTGGTGGTGATGGTGAGCAGCTCGGGCCCGCCCTCCTCGAGGGGGCGCACGACGAGCGTGTCCTCGATCCGGACCCCGCCCTTGCCCGGGAGGTGCACCCCTGGGCCGACGGTGACCGGCACGCGGCTGTCCAGTTTACCCATGTCCGACGGACCGAGGCGCGGCGCCTCCCGGATCTCCAGCCCGATGCCGTGACCCACCGGGTGCGGCGAGGTCTCGGTGTGGCCCGCCGCCTCCAGGACCTGCCGGGCGGCCCGGTCGGGTACGCACTGCTCCACACCCGGCCCGAGCGCCTCCCGACCGGCCCGCTGGGCGCGGAACACCAGCCGGTGCAGCTCGACCTGCCAGGGCTCGGGGGCGGCGCCGATCACGAAGGTCCGGGCGGTCGAGATGCCGTAGCCGCGGTACTGGGCGCCCATCACCACGGTGAGGAAGTCGCCCTCCTCCACCCGGCGGTCGGTGGGCTGGTGGGCGGGCTGGCCGGAGTGGTTGCCGGTGCCGACCGAGACCGGGAAGGCGGCCCGGTCGGCCCCGTGGTCGATCATCCGGCGTTCCAGCTCCATCGCGAGGTGCCGCTCGGTACGGCCGACCAGGATCGACTCCAGCAGCTCGCCGAGTGCCTGGTCGGCGATCTCGGCGGCGATCCGCAGGTCGGCGATCTCGTGCTCGTCCTTGACCACCCGTAGCCGCTCCACCACCTGGCCGAGGTCCGCCAGCCGGGCGCCCTCCGCCAGGCCCCCCACCGCCCGGTGCCGGGTGACGGACAGGTCGTGCTCCTCCACCGCCAGGTCCCGCACCCCCAGCCGCGCGGCGGCGGCAGCGGCGGCCAGCGCGGTGTCCGTCCCTGCCGACACCGGCACCTGGGTGACGTCCGCGACGATCAGGTGCTCCCCCGAGTCGTCCGGCGGCAGGTCGTCCGGCAACGCGAGCAGCGCCCGCTCCCGGGTCAGGAGCAAGGTCGCCCCACAGGGCGCGCAGCCCGTCAGATACCGCACGTTCGCCGCCCGAGTAACCAGCGCCGCATCGGCCCCGGCCGCACTGCAGTGCTCCCTCACCCGCTCCCGCCGACCTGCGTACGTATCCGCCATGCGTCGAGCCTACGAAGCCCCACCCCAAACCGCCCGCCGAGCGCCGCCACGAGACGCACCCGGGGCGTTCTCGCGCTCCGGCCCGCCCGGCGGATTCGCCCTCTCCGCGATCCGCTCCAACCCCCCGCTCCCCGCATGCTGCCGCCTCCGCGGAGCTGCCGAACAGCCCACTCCCGCCACCGCCCGCCACACTGCGTCGACGTCCAGCCCCTCCGCGGTGCAGCCGAGCTGCTGCACCCCGGTCGCCGCGCAGGGGGTGCCGGTCGGGGCGGCGGCCGAACGGCGGGCGGTCGGATGGAGTTGGCGCAGCAGTGCGTGCCCCGGCGCGTGCGCCGTGGCGCTACGGCAACCGCACTGACGACAAGCCGAAGCGGCGCCTCCTCACTCCGGGAAGGCGCCGCTTCGGGCCGCGACAAGCGGCCTCAGCGCGGCGGCGGGACCGACACCACCATGGTCAGCCGCAGCACCCGCTCCCCCGCGTTGCGGTAGACGTGCGCGTACGAGGCGTCGAAGGAGACCGTGCTACCGGCCGGCACCGGGTGGTCCGCGCCGTCGTGCACCAGGGTCAGCTCGCCCTCGTCGACCCGGACGGTCTCCACCGTCCCGGCCGGGTGCGGCTCCGAGGAGTACTCCTCGCCCGGTTCCATCCGCCACTCCCACAGCTCCAGCGGCCCGGGCGCCTCGATCCCGTGCAGCAGGGTGCCGGTCCCGCCGCGCACCCCGGTCCAGAGCGGGACGGCCTGGTCACCGGGGATGATCCGGACGTCCGGGCCCTCCTCGTAGTCGAGCAGCGTGGCGATCGAGACACCGAGCGCGTCGCCGAGCCGGACCACGGTGGCCACACTTGGGTTGGTGCGACCCTGCTCGATCTGGACGATCATGCCGCGGCTCACTCCGGAGCGGGCGGCGAGGGCGTCCAGGGTGTGGCCGCGCTCGGCGCGCAGCCCGGTCCCGTCCAGATGGCCGGCATCGCGGTGGCCGTCACCGGCGTGGTGCTGGCCGGCGGACCCGAACGCGGCGGGCCGTCCGCCGCCCGCAGGGCCCTGCTGCTCACCCTGGCCGCCGCGTTCGGCTTCGGCGCCAACATGGCCCTGATCGCCCACGCCTCGGCCGGCGGCGGGCTGCTGCTCGTACTGTGCGTCCAGCGGCTCGTCAACATCGCCGTCGGCGGCGCCGCGCTGCTGATCGGCCGCGCGGCACCGACACCTCCGGACTGCTGTCGGAGCTGCGCCCCCGGCTGCCCCCTGCTCACCGGCATCGGGCTGGCCGACGTCGCCGGCAACGCCACGTACGCGGCGGCCTCGCACGGCGGCTCGGCGGCGGTGGCCGCCGTGCTCGCCTCGCTCTACCCCGTGGTCACCGCGCTGCTGGCGCGCGGGGTGCCGAAGGAGCGGCTGCGCCCGGTCCAGGTGGTCGGCGCCGGGCTCGCCGTCGCGGGCACGCTGCTGCTCGCGGCAGCGTGACCGACGGGCTACTCCGCGAGCGTCCAGCGCTTCTCGACGCCGGCCAGCTTCCAGTACGCGATCGCGATCGCCCACACCACCACGAACAGCCCGGCGATCGCGTACCCGACGTTGTCCAGTGAGATGTCCGCGATGAACCCGGTGACCGGGTCGGTCAGGTCGAGCTTCTCGTGCAGCACGCCGACCAGCTCGATGGTGCCGATGATGAAGGCCACCGCGATCGACAGCCCGGTGATGGTCAGGTTGTAGTACACCTTGCGCACCGGGTTGGAGAAGGCCCACTGGTACGCGAAGTTCATGAACGTCCCGTCCAGGGTGTCGAACAGGCTCATCCCGGCCGCGAACAGCAGCGGCAGGCAGACGATCGCGTACCAGGGCAGCCCGGCCGCCGCGCCCGAGCCGGCCATCACCATCAGGGTGACCTCGGTCGCGGTGTCGAAGCCCAGGCCCAGCACCATGCCGACCGGGAACATCTGCCCGGGGCGGGTGATCGAGCGCGTCGCCCGGTTCAGCACCCGCGCCATGAAGCCGCGCGAGTTGAGGTGCTGCTCCAGTTCCGCCTCGTCGTACTGCCCGGTCCGCATCGCGCGGAACACCTTGATGATGCCGAGCAGCGCCGCCAGGTTGAGCGCGCCGATCAGGTAGAGGAAGACGCCGGAGGTGGTGGTGCCGACCATCCCGAGCCACTTGTGGGTGGTCGACTCGTCGTCCATCAGCGTGTTCGCCAGCTGGGCGCCGCCCGCCACCAGGGCGGCCATGACGACCACCATCGAGGAGTGCCCGAGGGCGAACCAGAAGCCGACCGAGACCGGCCGCTTGCCGTCCGCCATCAGCTTGCGGGTGGTGTTGTCGATCACCGCGATGTGGTCGGCGTCGAAGGCGTGCCGCATGCCGAGGGTGTACGCGGTGATGCCCAGGCCCACCCCGAAGACCTGGGTACCGACCGCGTAGTTGTGGGGCGCGACCAGGAAGATGAGCGTCCCGAAGGCCACCACGTGCATGGCCAGGATCACCCCCATCAGCCCGGCCGTGCGGATGGTGTCCTCGCGCTTCCACCTGAAGGTGGGCAGGACGGCGGGGGCCGCCTCAGCAGGAGTGGCGGTTGCGGGCAGGGTCATCTTCGGATCACGCTCCAGCACCTCGTGGAATGACTTCGTGAGATGCCGTGGCCGGTCTCCTGGCTTACGGGGCTTCCGGACCCGCCTTCCCAGGCGCACGAGGCGCCCAGTGGCACGTGGGTTCGGACAACTCTCCCCCGATCACAGTGGCGAGGGCCGCTCCGGACTGGGACCCCTGAGGGTCCGTCACCGGTCTTCCCGAGCACCACGGCGGGGAACACCGTAAGGGCCCGACGCCACCCTCGCAAGGCTGCGCACTTGTGCAGGTGTTCAGGATCACAAGCCCCTGCCTGCAAGAATGTGCGCATGCATCTCGTACCGGCCGACCGCGCGGGCCACCGCACCATCGACGGACACCGGGTCTGCGAGGCCATCGCCGCCATCGGCGACACCGCGCACGTCCGGTCCTGGGCCGAGCGGTTCTCCCTGCTCTCCGACCCCGGACGGCTCGCCCTGCTGCTCGCCCTGCACCGGGCCGGGCCGCTCGCCGTCACCGACCTGGCGGTTGCCACCGGCATGCGCGACCCCGCCGTCTCCCAGGCCCTGCGGCTGCTCCGCACGGCGGGCGTGGTCACCGGGGAGAAGGACGGACGCGTGGTGCGCTACCGGCTCGTGGACGACAGCACGCGCCCTCTCCTCGACGAGTGCGCCGCCACCGAGCGCCACGAGCCCACCGCGGCCGCGGGCTGACCGAGACTCGGGGCCGCCCGTCCCGCGTGAAGCGGCGCCGCGAGCCGCCCTGATGAGTGCGAGCCGGCCGACTGGCGGATCAGCTGGTCAGGCCGTCTGGCAGGTCGGACACCAGAACAGGTTGCGGGCGGCGTGCTCCTCGGTCCGGACGTCCGTGCCGCAGACCAGGCAGGGCATCGCGGCGCGGCGGTAGACGTAGACCTCGCCGCCGTGGTCGTCCACCCGGGGCGGGCGGCCCATCGCCTCGGGGGTGTGCTCGGGGCGGACGGTGTCGATCCGGCCGGCGGCGACTCCCTCGTGCATCAGCGCGACCAGGTCGGCCCAGATCGCGTCCCACTCGCGGCGGGTGAGGTCGCGGCCGGCCCGGTGCGGGTTGATGTTGTGCCGGAACAACACCTCGGCGCGGTAGACGTTGCCGACGCCGGCCAGCACCTTCTGGTCCATCAGCAGCGCGGCGACGGTCGTCCGGCTGCCCGATATCCGGCGCCAGGCGGCCTCCGGGTCGGCGTCGGCGCGCAGCGGGTCGGGGCCGAGCCGGGCGGCGACGGCCGCCTTCCCGGCGTCGGTGATCAGCTTGCAGGTGTTGGGGCCGCGCAGGTCGGCGTAGCCGTCGTCGTTGGCCAGCCGCAGCCGGATCAGGCCGACCGGGTCGGGTGCGGGGCCGGTGCCGAAGGTGAAGCCGCCGTAGAGGCCCAGGTGGATGTGGACCCAGGCGCCCTCCTCGAAGCCGAGGAAGAGGTGCTTGC
Source organism: Kitasatospora sp. NPDC001159 (assembly GCF_053598235.1). Lineage (NCBI taxonomy): Bacteria > Bacillati > Actinomycetota > Actinomycetes > Kitasatosporales > Streptomycetaceae > Kitasatospora > Kitasatospora sp. NPDC001159. Next base: position 19,663 of record NZ_JBSFJV010000103.1, on the reverse strand, counting down.
CGGTGGCCTCGGCCCCGGTGAGCAGCTGCCCGTCGATCACCTTGGCCTCGTCGGCGAACCGGCCCTGCGGGCTGGAGACCTGGACCGGGCGGTCGCCGAAGGCCTTCCGGTTCTCTACGGCGAGGCGGTGGATGATGTGGCCTTCCGGCACGGGCGTCAGCTCCCCCAGAAGTCGTACGGCAGGACGGGGTCCATCATCGCAGCCGCCACCGACAGCTCCACGAAGCCGCAGGTCAGCGAGGGCACCCGTCAGCGGACCGGCATGCCCATCAGCCGGGCCAGGATCACCCGGTCCAGCTCGGCGGCCGTCCCGGCGATGTCCAGGTAGGAGTTGTCGATGATCGGCAACCCGGAGTTGTACCAGCCGGCCATCCGGCCGTGGATCCGCGCCACCTCTTCGTCGCCGAGCCGCCGGTTGCCGCTGCGGCGGGCGTTGCGCTGCAGCACCGAGTCCAGGCTGGGCAACAGGACGACCGGGATCATGCCGGGCCCGATGTGCCGCTTCCAGCCGCCGAGGCCGATCGCCGGGCGGTCCGGGAAGACGGCGTCGTCGATGATGCAGGAGATGCCGTTGGCCAGGTAGTTGCGGCAGGCGAAACCGCAGGTGCGGCGGGCCAGCCGGTACTGGGCCTCGGAGGCGTTGTTCCAGCCGGACTGCGGGTTGGCGAAGCCGGACTGCACCCACTCGCGGACGTCGTCCAGGCTGATGTGGGCGGTCGGGGTGGCCCGGCGCTCGGCCCAGTACCGGGCGACGGTGGTCTTGCCCGCCCCGGCGGGGCCGATCAGCAGCACGGCGATCGGCCCGGCGGGCGCGTGCCGCTGCAGCGGGTGGGCGGGGAGCTGGACGGGCGTGCCGGTGGGCAGCACGAAGTGCCCGGTGCCCCCGGCCGGCACGGGCGCACTCGGCGCGGGCTGCGGCGCCGCGGCCCGAGCGGGTGCGGCGGGTGCCTGAGCGGGCGCCGGTGCCTGAGCAGGTGCCGGAGCCTGAGCAGGTGCCGGAGCCTGAGCAGGTGCCGGAGCCTGAGCAGGTGCCGGAGCAGGTGCCGGAGCGGGTGCGGGCGCGACCGGAGGCGGCGGTACCGGAACGGCGGCGGGAACCGGAGCGGGCACCGGCCCGGGAGCCGGGGCAGCCACAGGACCGGCGGAAGGCGCCGGAGCGGCCGGCGGCCGAACCGACGGAGGCGGCGGAGGCGGCGGAGGCGGCGGAGGAGGCGGCGGAACCGGCGCCCCCGACGGGGAGACCCCCGTACCGCTCCCCGGTGGCACCGGCGGAGCGGCGGGACGCGGCGGGACCTGCCCACCTCCGGCGTACTGCGTCACGGCACCTCCCGACACCTCTCAGCGGGGACACTACACGGCGGCCCGGCAGCGGGCACAGTCCGCTGCCGGGCCGCCGGTTCGCCCCACCCGCTCTGACCTCGGCCGACATCAGCTCACGTCAACCCGCAGGCGGCCCGGGTCAGCTCAGATCAGGTCAGATCAGTTCGGATCAACTCGCGTCAGCCGACGCCGATTCAGGTCGGCCGAAGCTCACCGCGAGGTGAGCTGCTCCGCCAGCGCCCGCAGCGCCAGCTCGTACGACCCGATCCCGAAGCCGGCGATGGTGCCGGAGGCCACCGCGGCGATCACCGAGTTGTGCCGGAAGGTCTCCCGGGCGTACGGGTTGGAGATGTGCACCTCGATCAGCGGCGCGGTGCGCTGCGCGGCGGCGTCCCGCATCGCGTACGAGTAGTGGGTGAACGCGCCCGGGTTGATCACCACGGGCACCTGCCCGTCGGCCGCCTCGTGCAGCCACTCCACCATCTGCTGCTCGGAGTTGGTCTCGTGCACCTCGACCTCGAAGCCGAACTCCTTGCCCAGCGCGGTGCAGCGCTCGACCAGTCCGGCGTACGAGGTGGCGCCGTAGACGTCCGGCTCGCGGCTGCCCAGCCGGCCGAGGTTGGGGCCGTTGAGCACCATCACCCGGGTCACGAGGAGACCTCCGCGTAGGCGGCGACCAGCAGCGACGGGTCCGGGCCCTCCAGCACGGAGGTCTTGCCGAGGCCGTCCAGGACGATGAAGCGGATCAGGTCGCCGCGCGACTTCTTGTCGATCTTCATCGCGTCCAGCAGCTTCGGCCAGGCGTCCGCCCGGTAGCTCAGCGGCAGGCCGACCGAGGCCAGCACGGTGCGGTGCCGGTCGGCCGTCTCGTCGTCCAACCGCCCGGCCAGACGGCCGAGTTCGGCGGCGAAGACCATGCCGATGGAGATCGCCGCGCCGTGCCGCCACTTGTAGCGCTCGTTGCGCTCGATGGCGTGGCCCAGGGTGTGGCCGTAGTTGAGGATCTCCCGCTGACCGGACTCCTTGAGGTCACCGGAGACCACGTCGGCCTTGACCTGGATGGCCCGGCGGATCAGCTCGACGGTGTGCGGGCCGGCCGGGGTCCTGGCCCCCTCCGGGTCGGCCTCGATCAGGTCGAGGATGGCCGGGTCGGCGATGAATCCGCACTTGATGACCTCGGCGAGGCCGGAGACGTAGTCGTGCTTGGGCACGGTCTCCAGGGTGCCGAGGTCGGCCAGCACGCCCACCGGCGGGTGGAAGGCGCCGACCATGTTCTTGCCCTCGGCGATGTTGATGCCGGTCTTGCCGCCGACGGCCGCGTCGACCATGCCGAGCAGCGTGGTGGGCATGGAGATCCAGCGCACCCCGCGCAGCCAGGTCGCGGCGACGAAGCCGGCCAGGTCGGTGGTGGCGCCGCCGCCGAGGCCGACGACGACGTCGCTGCGGGTGAAGCCGGTCTGCCCGAGCACCGACCAGCAGTACGCGGCGACCTCGGCGCTCTTCGCCTCCTCGGCGTTGGGCACCTGGAGCGCGATCGCCTCGTACCCCTCGCCGAGCAGGTCGTCGCGGATGGCGTCGGCGGTGGCGGCCAGCGCCTCGGGGTGGATGATCGCGACCCGCTTGGCACGCGTGCCGATGAGCGGCGCCAGCTCACCGAGCAGCTGGTGCCCGATCAGCACGTCGTACGGGTCGTGGCCGGCGCTGCCGCCGACGTGAATCCTGACGGTGTTGTCAGTCATGGGGGGTCTTCAGCTCCAGTGCTTCCAGTACGGCGTCCGCGACCTGCCCGGGCGTGCGGCCGGCGGTGTCGACCACGGCGGTGGCCACCTCCAGGTAGAGGGGGCGGCGGGCCTCCATCAGCTCGCGCCAGCGGGCCCGCGGGTTGACGGCCAGCAGCGGGCGCGGGGCGTCCAGGCCGACCCGCTTGACCGCGTCGCCCAGCGGGACCTCCAGGAAGACCACCGGCAACTCGCGCAGCAGTTCCCGGGTGGCCTCGGCCATCACCGCGCCGCCGCCGAGCGCCAGCACCCCGCCGTACCCGGTGGCGGCGGCGCCGACGGCCGCCACCTCCAGCTCGCGGAAGTGCGGCTCGCCCTCGTCGATGAAGATCTCCGGGATGGGCTTGCCGGCCTGCGCCTCGATGTCGGCGTCGGTGTCCCGGAAGCCGACGCCCAGGCGCTCGGCCAGGGCCCGCCCGACGGTGGACTTGCCACTGCCGGGCGGGCCGACCAGCACCACAACAGGAGTGATCATCGGATGATCAGGTGCTCCAGGTAGTTCTGCACGTTGCGGCGGGTCTCCGACACGTGGTCGCCGCCGAACTTCTCGTTCACCGCGTCGGCCAGCACCAGCGCGACCATCGCCTCGGCGACGATGCCGGCGGCCGGCACCGCGCAGACGTCCGAGCGCTGGTGGTGCGCCTTGGCCGGCTCGCCGGTGCGCACGTCCAGGGTCTGCAGCGCCCGCGGCACGGTGGCGATCGGCTTCATCGCGGCGCGCACCCGCAGCACCTCACCGGTGGACAGGCCGCCCTCGGTGCCGCCGGAGCGGCCGGAGGTGCGCTTCACGCCCTCGGGGGTGGGGACGATCTCGTCGTGCGCCTTCGAGCCCGGCACCCGGGCCAGCTCGAAGCCGTCGCCGACCTCGACGCCCTTGATCGCCTGGATGCCCATCAGCGCGGCGGCCAGCCGCGCGTCCAGCCGGCGGTCCCAGTGCACGTGCGAGCCGAGGCCCACCGGCACGCCGTACGCGAGCACCTCGACCACGCCGCCGAGGGTGTCGCCGTCCTTGTGGGCCTGGTCGATCTCGGCGACCATCGCCTTCGAGGCGTCCACGTCCAGGCAGCGCACCGGGTCGGCGTCCAGCCGGGCCTCGTCCGAGGGCAGCGGCAGCACGCCGGCCGGCGCCTTGGCTGCGGCCAGCTCGACCACGTGGCTGACGATCTCGATCCCGCAGGTCTCCTTCAGGTACGAGCGGGCGACCGCGCCCAGCGCGACCCGGGCGGCCGTCTCCCGGGCGCTGGCGCGCTCCAGGATCGGCCGGGCCTCGTCGATCGAGTACTTCTGCATGCCCGCCAGGTCGGCGTGGCCGGGCCGGGGGCGGGTCAGCGCCTCGTTGCGGGCCAGGCCCGCCAGCACCTCGGGGTCGACCGGGTCGGCCGACATGACCTGCTCCCACTTCGGCCACTCGGTGTTGCCGACCATGATCGCCACCGGGCTGCCCATGGTCAGCCCGTGCCGGACACCGCCGAGGAAGGTCACCTCGTCCTGCTCGAACTTCATCCGCGCCCCGCGGCCGTAACCGAGCCGGCGGCGCGCCAGCGCGTCGGCCACCACGGCGGTGGTGACCGGTACACCGGCGGGCAGGCCTTCCAGCGTCGCGACGAGTGCGGGGCCGTGCGACTCCCCCGCCGTCAGCCAGCGCAACGTACCCAACGGAGCTCCTTCATCAGCGGACCGGCCCACGGCACCGCCGCGGCCCGCCCCGGGCGTGCCTTGTGCCTGAATCCTTTCATGCCCCAGCGGCACCCGGGGTCACAGTCCGCGTGACGGACAGCAACCGGTCACCATCCGGCCGTGGACCGGCCGCATGCTGCAACTCAGCGCCCCGCCAGCGCCTTCTCGCCCGCCTCGCGCATCGCCGCCAGCGGTCCGGGCGTCCGCCCGGTGAAGGCCTCGCTCTGCAGCACCGCCTGGTGCACCAGCAGGTCCAGCCCACCCAGGACGGTCGACCCGCGCTCGGCGCAGGCGGCGGCCAGCGCCGTCGGCCACGGGTGGTACAGCACGTCGAACAACGCCCCCGGCACGGCGGGCAGCCCGGTCGCGAAGCCGTCCGTGGCACCGACCGGCGTGGTGGAGACGGTCAGCGGCCGCTCCAGCGCCTCCGCCCCGCGCTCCCAGTCGGCGGTCCGGACGACCACGCCCAGCCGCTCGCCAAGCTCGGCCATCTCCCGGGCCCGCTCGGCGCTGCGCACGTAGACCGTCACCTCGCCGGTGCAGACCTGGGCGAGCGCCGCCAGCGCCGAGGAGGCGGTGGCCCCGGCGCCCAGCACGGCCGCGGCGGACACCTCGGTGATGCCGCGCTCGCGCAGCGCGTTCACCAGCCCGGGGACGTCGGTGTTGTCCCCGGTGCGCCGGCCGTCGGCGGTGAACACCACGGTGTTGACCGCGTCCACCGAGCGGGCCGTCGCGCTGACCTCGTCCAGCAGCGGGATGACCGCCCGCTTGAGCGGCATGGTCAGCGACAGCCCGGCCCACTCGGCCTCGTCCAGCCCGGCGACGAAGCCCGGCAGGGCCGCCTCGTCGATCTCGAAGCGGTCGTAGCGCCAGCCGTCCAGCCCGAGCGCCGCGAAGGCGGCCCGGTGCAGGTCCGGCGAGAGCGAGTGGGCGATCGGCGAACCGAGGACGGCCGCCCGGTGCTTGCTGGTCAACGCTGCCTCTCCGTGGGCGGGTTACCGTTGCGGGCTACTTGCTGGTGCAGTGGCCGCGGGCCTCGTCGAAGCCCTGGCCGGCCGCCTGGCAGTACTCCTTGACGTTGGCGTAATGCTCCTTGGCCGTCTCGGCGAAGCGGGTCTCGGTCGGGGACATCGCGATGAAGTACAGCCACTTGCCGTCCGCCGGGTGCAGCACCGCGTTGATCGCGTCGTCGCCGGGGTTGGAGATCGGCGTCGGCGGCAGGCCGGGGTTGATGTAGGTGTTGTACTTGTTGGACGCGTTGTCCATGTCGCTCTTGGTGAGATCCTTGCGGCCCAGCGAGTACTGCAGCGTGGTGTCCATGCCGAGGCGGTGGTGGGTCTCGGGCTCGTTGGCCAGGCGGTTCTGGATGGTCTTGGCCATCTTGGCGAAGTCCGCGGTGTTGTTGCCCTCGCGCTGCAGGATGCTCGCCTCGATGATCACCTCGTAGCCGTTCTTGAGGCCCACCGAGGCGGCCTGGCCGTCCAGGCTCGCGTACTTGTCGGTGGCGTTCTTCACCATCTGCTTGAGCAGGTCCTCGGGCTTCATGCCGTCGGCGGTGTTGTAACGGGTCGGCCAGAGGAAGCCCTCGACGTTGCCGTTCGCGTACGCCGGCAGGCCGAGGTCGTTGACCTGGGCCTTGGCGACGTTCGCCGTGGCGCCCTTCTGCAGCTTCAGCTTGGTGTCGATCATCGCGAAGATCTCTGAGGAGTTCTTGCCCTCCGGGATCACGATGGCCGCACCGCCCGCCTGGTCCAGCAGTTCCTTGAGCGCGGCGGCCGCCGACATCTCCTTCTTCATCCCGTAGAAGCCGTACTGGATGGTGCCGCACTTGGGCTCGGCGTTGCAGGCCTTGGTGAACGCGTCGACGCTCTTGACCACACCGGCGTTCTTCAGCATGAGACCGATCTGGCCACCGACCGCGCCCTGCTTGACCTCGACCTGGACGGAACCGGTGCCCTCACCCGGGAAGTCCGGCGGTGGGCCGAAGTGGGCCTGGTAGAAGCCGTAGCCCCACCAGCCGGCCCCGCCCAGGGCGCCGAGCAGCACCAGCGCGACCAGCAGGCAGGCGCCGCCGTTGCGGCGACCGGCCTTCTTGCCCTTCTCCTTGCGCTTCTTCTGGGCCTCGCGGGAGTCGTCCTGCTCGCCGAGGAAGCCGGCCTCCTCGACCTCCGCGTGCTCCTCGACGTACCCGTCCTCCTCGTAGTGCCCGTCCTCCTGGCCGTCCCACTCCTCGGCCGCGGGCTCGTGCGCGCCGCCGACCGGGTCGGCGCCGGACTCCAGCGCGGCGGCCTCGGCCTCCCAGTCGATCCCGTCCGGACCGGGGCCGGAGGCGGGCGCGGCCGGCCGGGCCTGCTGCGGCACCTGCTGCTGCATGCCCTGCTGCTGCATCGGCATCTGCTGCTGCTGCTGCTGCGGCGCCATCATCTGCTGGGAGTGGCCCTGCTGCATCTGCTGCTGGGGGTAGCCCTGCTCGAAGCCCTGCTGCGGCATCTGCTGCCGGGGCGCCATCATCTGCTGCGTGTGGCCCTGCTGCATCTGCTGCTGGGGATAGCCCTGCTCGAAGCCCTGCTGCGGCATCTGCTGCTGCGGCGCCATCATCTGCTGGGGGTGGCCCTGCTGCTGGTACCCCTCGGGGTATCCCTGCTGCTGCATCTGCTGCTGATACGCCTGCTGCTGGCCCTGCTGCGGGTACTGCTGCTGCCACTGGCCGTCCTGCTGGCCGGGGACCGGCTGCCCGCCGCCGTACCCGGGATCACCGGGGTGCCACGGCTCGCCCTGGGGGCCATAGCCCCGACCCAGATCGGTCATTGATCCCCTTAACCGACGGTGACGACCGGAGGATCGGACCGGCCGTCCGGGACGACTCCGTCCCGGCTGATTCTCGAACCGGCGTGCTAGCGCAGCGCCTGGGAGGAGACGTTACCGTACCGCAGCCGTACCCCCGCCCGGGCGGACATACCGTCAGCGAGCGACCTCACCGTCGACGCACCGGACCATCACGGCATCGCCGCGCCCGTGGTCGAGGCCGTGGGGGCGGCCGGCCCGGAGGGCGAGGGGCTCGGCTTCCCCGCGGCCCGAACGGCGTTGAACTCCGCCACGTTGCGCTGCTGCACCTCGAAGCTGTCGGTGAAGCGGGTGTCCCCCGGCTTCACGGTCACGAAGTACAGCCAGTCCCCCGGCGTCGGGTCCAGCGCCGCCGTGATCGCCTGCCGCCCGGGGTTGGAGATCGGCGACGGGGGCAGCCCGGGGTGCAGGTAGGTGTTGTACGGGGAGACCAGCTTCGTGTCGGAGACCGAGGTGTTCAGGGTCGAGCGGCCGAGCGCGTAGTTGATGGTGGAGTCCAGCTGCAGTGGCATGCCCTTGGCCAGCCGGTTGTAGATGACCCGGGCCACCTTGCCCATGTCCTCGGTGTTGTCGGCCTCCCCCTGGACCATGCTGGCGACGGTGACCAGCCCGTACAGGCTCTGCCCGAGGGTCTGCGCCACGACGTTGGCGTCGTCCCGGCTGAACTCCTTGCCAGCCCGATAGACCATCTGCTTCAGCATGTCCAGCGCGGTGGTCCCGTCGGTGACGCTGTACGTCGCGGGGAACAGGTAGCCCTCCGGGCTGCCGTTGGCGAAGTCCGGCAGACCCAGCTCGGCGCCCTGTTCCTTGGCCGTCCTCTGCGTGGTGCCCTCGGGCAGCTTCAGCTTCTTGTCGATCGCCGCGTAGATCTGGTAGCAGCGCCAACCCTCGGGAATGGTGAGGCCGTTGGCGTTGGCCGGGTCGATCAGGACGGCCAGTGCCGCGACCGCCGACATCTTCTGCCTCAGGGTGTACGTCCCGGGCTGGATCCGCCCGGCGGCGGCCGCGCTGCCCTTCGCCGCCCTGGTGAAGGCGAGCGAGCTGGCCACCACCCCGTTGCGGACCAGCGCGGAGGCGATCTGGGACAGGCCCGCGCCCTCCGGCACCGAGACCTGGACGCTGCCATTGCCCTGCCCCGCGTAGTCGGCGGCGGCCGGGGGGTTGCGCTGTCCCCGCAACCAGGTGTAGGCGGTCAGCCCGATCCCGCCGAACACGGCGATCAGCGCGAACGCGGTGAGCCCGCAGGCCAGTCCGTTGCGCCGCCGGTGCGGATCCGGCGCATCGGAGCACGGCCGGGGCGCGCCCGGGGGACGGCCCTCCGGCTCCAGCACCGGCGCACCCAGGTGTCCTGGGGTGAGCCCCGGGTGGAAGTCCTGGTCGGTCATGGCTCGCGCCCCCTCGGCGGTCCCGAATCGCTCCGAATCAGTCCGAGTCGCTCACATCGATCTGTATCAATCTGCATCGATCTGTACCGACCAGAAACGGACACGGAATCGAACGAAAAAGGGTCCGTGCGGACGCGTCCGCACGGACCCCTCACCGGGACGTTAGAGCAGGCCGGTCAGCCGACCGCCTCGACATTCTCACCGGGCGGGCGTCCGCTCACCCGTTCGGACTCAAGGGCGGTCTGGAGGATCACCACTGCGGCGGCCTGGTCGACCACCGAGCGGCCCTTCTTCGCCTTGACCCCCGAGGCGCGCAGCCCGTGGGTCGCGGTGACGGTCGTCATCCGCTCGTCCACCAGCCGCACCGACACCGGGTAGAGCCGGTTGGCCAGCCGGGCGGCGTACGCGCGGACCTTCTCCGCCGCCGGCCCCTCCTTGCCGCTGAGCGAGCGCGGCAGCCCGACGATCACCTCGATCGCGTCGTACTCCTCGACGATCGCGGCGATCCGGGCCTGCGACTTCACCCCGGCCGGGACGGTCTCCACCGGCGTGGCGAGCACCCCGTCGGGGTCGCAGGACGCGACCCCGATCCGGGCGTCGCCGACGTCGACGGCGATCCGCCGTCCACGCCGGAAGGGCTTCGGCTCCTGCTCGATCATCAGGAGGCGCGCTCCGCGACCAGGCCGCGCACCGCGGCGATGGCCTCGTCGACCGCGGCCGGGTTGGAGCCGCCGCCCTGGGCGACGTCGTCCTTGCCGCCACCGCCGCCGCCGAGGGTCTTGGCGGCGGTCCGGACCAGCTCGCCGGCCTTGATGCCGCGGCCGCGGGCGTCCTCGTTGGTGGCGATCACGGTCAGCGGGCGGCCGCCCGCCACGGTGAACGCGGCGACCACGGCCGGGCGCGAGCCCAGGCGGCCGCGCACGTCCAGGACCAGCTTGCGCAGCTCGTCCGCCCCCACGCCGTCGGCGACCTGGGCGGCGACCACGGCGATGCCGTGCACGTCCTCGGCCGAGTCGGCCAGGCCCGCCGCGGCGGCCAGCACCTTCTCGGCGCGGAAGCGCTCGATCTCCTTCTCGGCGTCCTTGAGCTTGGCGAGCATGCCCGAGATCTTCTCCGGCAGCTCCTCCGGGCGGCCCTTGACCAGCTCGGTGAGCTGGGAGACCACGGTGTGCTCACGGGCCAGGAACTTGTACGCGTCGACGCCGACCAGCGCCTCCACGCGGCGCACGCCGGAGCCGATCGAGGACTCGCCGAGCAGCTTCACCAGGCCCAGCTGGGCGGTGTTGCCGACGTGCGTGCCACCGCACAGCTCCTTGGAGAAGTCGCCGATCGAGACGACCCGCACCTCGTCGCCGTACTTCTCGCCGAACATCGCGATGGCGCCGGCCTTGCGGGCCTGGTCCATCGTCATGACCTCGGCGGTGACGTCCAGCTCGCGGCCCAGCACGTCGTTGATCTTCTGCTCGACGTCCACCAGCACGCTGCCCGGAACGGCGGCGGGCGAGCCGAAGTCGAAGCGGAAGCGGCCCGGGGCGTTCTCGGAACCGGCCTGGGCGGCCGTCGGGCCGAGCGCGTCGCGCAGCGCCTGGTGGGTCAGGTGGGTGGCCGAGTGGGCACGGGCGATCGCCCGGCGGCGCTCGGTGTCGATCGTGGCGTACGCCGAGGCGCCCAGCACGACCTCGCCGAACAGCACGCCGCCCGAGTGCACAGTGACGCCCGGGACGGGCTGCTGCACGTCGCGGATCTCCACCACCGCGCCGGACTCCAGCCGGATCCGACCGTGGTCGGCGAGCTGGCCGCCGCCCTCGGCGTAGAACGGGGTGCGGTCGAGGATGATCTCGACCTCGTCGCCCTCGGAGGCGGCCGGCGACGGGACGCCGTCCACCAGCAGGCCGACCACGGTGGCCTCGCCCTCGGTCAGGGTGTAGCCGGTGAAGACGCTGGCGCCCGACTTGTCGGCGACGTCGCGGTACGCGGCGACATCGGCGTGGCCCATCTTCTTGGCCTTGGCGTCCGCCTTGGCGCGGTCCCGCTGCTCCTGCATCAGACGGCGGAAGCCGGACTCGTCCACCTGGAGGCCCTGCTCCTCGGCCATCTCCAGGGTGAGGTCGATCGGGAAGCCGTAGGTGTCGTGCAGCTTGAACGCCTGCTCGCCGGAGAGCACCACGCCGCCGGACTGCTTGGTCTCGGTGACCGCGGCGTCCAGCAGGTTGGTGCCGGCCTTCAGGGTCTGCAGGAAGGCGGCCTCCTCGCCGATGACGACCGTCTCGATGCGCTTGCGGTCGCTCTCCAGCTCGGGGTACTGCGGGGCCATCGCCTTGATCGCGACGTCGATGAGCTCCTCGGCCACCGGCTCGGTGGCGCCCAGCAGGCGCATGTTGCGGATGGCGCGGCGCAGGATGCGGCGCAGCACGTAGCCGCGGCCCTCGTTGCCGGGGGTGACGCCGTCGCCGACCAGCATCAGCGCGGTGCGGATGTGGTCCGTGACCACGCGCAGCGAGACGTCCGACTTGTGGTCGGCACCGTAGGTGTGGCCGGTGAGCTCGGCGGCGCGGTCGAGGATCATCCGGCTGGTGTCGATCTCGAAGAGGTTGTCGACGCCCTGCAGGATGGCGGCGAGGCGCTCCAGACCGAGGCCGGTGTCGATGTTCTTGCTCGGCAGGTCGCCGAGGATCTCGAACCCGTCCTTGCCGTCGCCGTGGCCGCGCTCGTACTGCATGAAGACCAGGTTCCAGATCTCCAGGTAGCGCTCGCCGTTGACGGCCGGGCCACCCTCCTCGCCGTACGCGGGGCCGCGGTCGTAGTTGATCTCCGAGCACGGGCCGCACGGGCCGGGGACGCCCATCGACCAGAAGTTGTCCTTCATGCCGAGGCGCTGGATCCGCTCGGCGGGCACGCCGATGACGTCACGCCAGATCTGCTCGGCCTCGTCGTCGTCCTTGTAGACGGTGATCCAGAGCTTCTCCTTCTCCAGGCCGTAGCCGCCGTCCGCGACGGGAGTGGTGAGCAGCTCCCACGCGAACTTGATGGCGCCTTCCTTGAAGTAGTCGCCGAAGGAGAAGTTGCCGCACATCTGGAAGAAGGAGCCGTGCCGGGTGGTCTTCCCGACCTCCTCGATGTCCAGGGTGCGCACGCACTTCTGGACGCTGGTGGCGCGCGAGAACTGCGGCTTGACCTCGCCCAGGAAGTAGGGCTTGAACGGCACCATGCCGGCGTTGACGAGCAGCAGGGTGGGGTCGTCGGCGACCAGGGACGCCGACGGAACGACGGTGTGACCGCGCTCCTCGAAGAAGCGCAGCCAGCGGCGGCGGATCTCAGCCGACTCCATTAGTGGTCCTTCCGGTTCGGGGTGCCGCCCCGCGGCGGCAGGGCGCGGCGGGGCGTTTCTTCGGTGGCTGGGGCGGTGCGGGCACCATTGGGCAGAGCGCGGGGACCGCGGGGCGGAGGCAGGGCGGCGGCCGGGCTGCCGGGCGCCGCCGAGATAGCTCGGTACTGCGGCTCGCCGCGCAGCACCCGGCGGGTGTTGCGGGGCTCGACGACGGCGGTGCCGCGCAGTCCGAGGTCGTCCTTCAGCTGCTCCTCGCGCTCGGTCATGCCGGCCCGCACGTCCTGGGCGAACTGCTTGGCGAGGTCGCCCAGGTGCAGCGCACCGCGCGCCGCGGTGCCGGAGAGGCTGTCCGGGGTGAGCCGCTGCGCGGCCTCGTTGGCCTTCTTCATGGCCCAGACGGTGGCGCCGGCGCCGACCGCCATCCAGAAGATGCGTGCCATGTCGTCAGCCCCTCACCGCGCGCCGGACCCTGGAGAGCAGGCCGTTCCTGGGCGCGGTCGCGGCGCGCACCTCGGCCCGGACCAGCCGCGCCAGCTCGTCGCGCTCGCCGGCCTGCATCGGCACGGACGGCAGATTGCCCTGCTGCCTGGTGACGGCCTTGCGGACGCCGTAGCTGAAGGCCGCGACCTTCACCAGCGGTCCGCCCAGCGTGGCGGCCACGGTGGAGGACAGCGCGTTGGCGTTGGCGGCGGCGTCCTGCACGTTGGCGGTGATCTCGTCGACCCGCTCCAGCTGCTCGTTGGCGCTGCGCACCGCGGCGCCCGCCTCGGTCAGCAGCGGCACGGCCTGCTCGGTGACCGCGGAGACCAGGACGGTGGCCTCCTTCAGCACCCGCGAGAGACGGACCAGCACCACGGCGAGCAGGGTGACCAGGACCGCCCAGAACACGGCGACGAGCAATCCGGCCAGCTCTCCCACGGACACTTCTGCGCGCTCCCTCGCCTTGCTGATTCCACACCGAACCCTATCGCGCCCACGCCCGGTTTCCGGACCGGGTTGTCGCCCGCGGCCTCGCCCGGGTGTGCGAACAGCGCGCGTAACCTACCGGCCGGTCACCTCGTTCTGCCAGGCGGGCCGTCGCCCGTACGGCCCGACGCACGTCCGGACCGTGACGGTCCGGGCCCGGAACGACGGGGAGCAACGCTTGGCCGGCGACTGGACAGCACAGCCCGAGGCGTGGCCGCGCGAGCCGGGGCCCGGCCGACTGCCAGCCGAGGTGACCGGCTTCGTCGGGCGGCAGCGGGAACTGGTCAGACTCGCGGGGCTGCTGACCGGCGCCCGGCTGGTGACCGTGACCGGGCCCGGCGGGGTGGGCAAGAGCCGGCTCGCGCTGCGCGCCGCGGCCCGGGCGGCCGGCGCCTTCCCGGACGGCGCCTGGCTGGTCGACGTGGCCCCCGTGCAGGACCCGCTGCTGCTCGGCCACGCCGTCCTGGAGGCGCTGCGGCTGACCGACGGCACCGCCCGCCCGCCGCTGGACGTCCTGGGCGAGCAGCTGGCCGGGCGGCGCCTGCTGCTGGTGCTGGACGGCTGCGAGCACCTGGTGGAGGCCTGCGCCGAGCTGACCGACGCGCTGCTGCGCGCGCTGCCGGGGCTGCGAGTGCTGGCCACCAGCCGCTCCGCCCTGCGGGCCTCGGGCGAGCACCTGCTGACCCTGGCCCCGTTGCCGGTCGGCCCGCCGCCGAACGGACCTGCGGGCGTGCTGCCGGACGCGGTGCAGCTGTTCGCCGACCGGGCCCGGGCGGTACTGCCCTCCTTCGAGGTGACCGAGACCAACGCGGAGGCGGTCAGCCTGCTCTGCCGCCGGCTGGACGGCATTCCGCTGGCCGTGGAGCTGGCCGCCGGGCGGCTGCGGGCGCTGTCGATGGAGCAGATCACCGCCCGGCTGGACGACCGCTTCCGACTGCTCACCGGGGGTTGCCGAACGGCCCTGCCCAGACATCAGACCCTGCGCACCACGATCGGCTGGAGCCATGAGCTGTGCACAGTGCAGGAACGTTTACTCTGGGCCCGCCTGTCGGTCTTCGCCGGCAGTTTCGACCTGGAGGCCACCGAGTACGTCTGCGCCGGCGACGGCATCGAGCCCGAGGACGTGCTCGACCTGCTCGACGAACTCGTCGCCAAGTCCGTCGTGCTGCGCGAGGACAGCGCCTTCGGCGTCCGCTTCCGCCTGCTGGACACCCTGCGCGAGTACGGCGGCCACTGGCTGCGCGCCGCCGGCGGGGAGCCACGGCTGCTGCTCCGCCACCGGGACTGGTACCTGGGCGTCGCCACCTGGGGCGAGGTCGAGTGGTTCGGCCCCCGACAGGCCGAGACCGCCCAGCGCACCCGGCTCGCCCACACCAACCTGCGCGCCGCGCTGGAGTTCTGCCTCGTCGAGCCCGGCGAGGAGCAGATCGCCCTGCTGCTGGCCGGCACCCTGTGGTTCTACTGGGTCGGCTGCGGCCACCTCGGCGAGGGCCGGCACTGGCTGGACCGCGCGCTCGCGCTGGACCGCGAACCCACCGAGGCCCGTGCCAAGGCCCTCTGGGTGACCGGCTACATGGCCACCCTGCAGGGCGACCCCGGTTCGGCCCGTCCGGCGCTGGAGGAATGCCGCCGCCAGGCCCTGGACACCGGCGACGACCGGGCGCTCGCCTACGCCGTCCACCGCCAGGGGTGCGCCGCCCTGATCGGCGACGACCCGGGGCGCGCCGCCGAGCTGTTCGAGGAGGCGCTCTGGCACTACCGGACCATCGGCGAGCTCAACAGCAACGTCGTGATGGCCATGATCGAGCTGGGCCTGGCCCACCTCTTCCAGGGCGACCTGGACAGCGGCGAGCTCTGGTTCGGCCAGGCCCGCGCGGTGTGCGAGCAGCACGGCGAGCAGTGGGCGTACGCCTACGCGCTGTACGCGACGGCGTACTCGCACTACCTGGACGGCGCGGTCCAGCCGGCCCGGGCCCTGGCCAGGGAGTGCGTACGGCTGAACCACCTCTTCCACGACCTGCTCGGCATCGTGCTGGGGATCGACCTGCTGGCGCTGCTGGAGACCGAGCCGGGCGGCCCGGGCGAGCCGGCCGACCTGTGCGAGGCCCGGGTGCTGCAGGGCGCCGCGCACCGGATCTGGCGCGCGGTCGGCAACCCCTTCCTGGGCTCGCGCTCCTTCTTCGGCACCCACCAGGAGTGCGCCGAGCGGGCCTGGGCCGGGCTGTCCGAGCAGGAGTACGAGGACTGCTACCGGGCGGGCACCCGGCTGGACCTGGACGCCGCCGTCTCCCGGGCGCTCGGGGGCGGGGACTCCTCGGACGGCCCGGAGCCGGGCCCCGGCCCCTTCTCAGTGCCGCCCGCGCCGGCTCCCTCGCCGGTGCGGAATAGTTGAAACTTGTCCATTGCTTGAGGAGGCAGTAACCACCCGGAAGGAGCACCATGGCCGTCCACGACGAGTACCGCCTCGCGAACTTCTACTTCGAGTCCAAGGCGTACGCCGATGCCGCCCGCATGCTCGAAGGCGTGCTGACCGAGGAGCCGGCCAACCTCTCCGTCCGGCTGCTGCTGGCCCGCAGCTACTACCACTCCGCCCAGCTCGGCCGCGCCGAGGCCGAACTGCGCCGGATCCTCGACCTCGACCCGGCCGAGGACTACGCCCGGCTGATGCTCGGCCGCACCCTTGAGCGCCAGGGCCGCGCCGAGGAGGCCCGCCCGCACCTGAGGCTGGCCGCCGCGATGACCGGCGAGGACCTCTAGGGCCCCGGGCGGGAAACAGCGAGCCCCCGCCGCCTCGAAAGGCGACGGGGGCTCGCTGGTGGTTTCGCGAACTGCGGAACCGAGCGCGGGTCAGCGCGAGTAGTACTCGACGACCAGCTGCTCGTCACAGATCACCGGGACCTCCTTGCGCTGCGGCGCACGGTCCAGGCGGAAGGCCAGGGCCTTCAGGTTGACCTCGAGGTACTTCGGGGTCTGGCCCTCACCCGCGTAGCCACCCTCACGGGCGACCTGGAACGGGACCTTCTCCTTGCTGCGCTCGCGGACGGTGACCACGTAGCCCGGCTTCATCTGGAACGACGGCTTGTTGACCTTGCCACCGTTGACCTCGATGTGGCCGTGGACGACCATCTGGCGGGCCTGGTAGATGGTGCGGGCGATGCCCGAACGCAGCACCAGCGAGTCCAGACGGGTCTCCAGCTCGGCGACGAGCGCCTCACCGGTCTTGCCCTCGGCCTTCTTCGCGCGGTCGAACGCACGCGACAGCTGCTTCTCGCTCAGGTCGTACTGGGCGCGAAGACGCTGCTTCTCGAGCAGACGGACCTTGTAGTCCGAGTTCTGCTTGCGACCGCGGCCGTGCTGGCCGGGCGGGTACGGGCGGGCCTCGAAGTACTTGACGGACTTCGGGGTCAGCGGCACACCGAGCGCACGCGCGATCTTGACCTTGGGACGCTTCTGGTTCGCCATGAACCAAACCTTCCTTGCTTACGAATACGGCTTTCACCAGGTGTTGACGGAGGTCGCATGTCGCGACCCGGAGAAAACCCACCGCCTGCGCGAGGGTCAGCCGCTCTCCGGAGCCGGGCACGAAAGTGCTGGTCACACGAAGGGCCCGGAAGCCGGGCCGTCCGCGACACCGAAAAGGTGCGCGACGCTCCTGGTGCGGGCCTCCTGACGGAGGCCTACGGCCGGTGCCCCGCTGGTGCGGCCGGTCGGTGGGGTCTCCCCCGCCGCCGTCCCGGGACACGGCACTCCGACGAAGTATACCGGTGGATCAGTCCGCTTCTTCCTCGGGCTGCCGGTCGGCCTTCGCCTCGGTCTTCTCGACCGCCTTCGCGGCCTTCTTCTCCACCCTGCGCTCCCCCCGCAGCCGTCCGCGCGTCCACTCCACGGTGTCCGCGTACCGGACCTCGCCGCCGCGCCGGTTCGGCTGGTAGTACTCCCGGCCGTGCACCGCGTCCGGCGCGTACTGCTGGGCCGCGATGCCCTCCGGCAGGTCGTGCGGGTACTGGTAGCCCTTGCCGTGGCCGAGCTTGCCCGCGCCGCCGTAGTGGGCGTCCCGCAGGTGCGGCGGCACCGCCCCAGCCAGGCCCTGCCGGACGTCCGCCAGCGCCGCGTCGATCGCCAGGTAGGCCGAGTTGGACTTGGGCGCCAGGGCGAGCGCGATCGCCGCCTGGGACAGGATGATCCGGGCCTCCGGGAAGCCGATCAGGGCCACCGCCTGGGCCGCCGCCACCGCCGTCTGCAGTGCCGTCGGATCCGCCAGGCCGACGTCCTCGCTGGCCGAGATCATCAGCCGCCGGGCGATGAACCGCGGGTCCTCCCCCGCCTCGATCATCCGGGCCAGGTAGTGCAGGGTGGCGTCCACGTCGCTGCCGCGGATCGACTTGATCAGCGCGCTGGCCACGTCGTAGTGCTGGTCGCCGTCCTTGTCGTAGCGCACCGCCGCCTGGTTGACGGCCGTCTCCGTGGTGGCCAGCGTGATGCTCGCCTCGCCCTTCTCCAGCGCCGCCCCGGCCGCCGCCTCCAGCGTGGTGAGCGCCCGCCGGGCGTCCCCGCCGGCCAGCCGCACCAGGTGGTCCTCGGCCTCCGCGGTCAGCTCCAGCGCACCCTCCAGGCCGCGCTCGTCGGCCACCGCGCGGCGCAGCAGCGCCCGGATGTCCTCGTCGGTCAGCGACTCCAGGGTGAGCAGCAGCGAGCGGGACAGCAGCGGGGAGATCACCGAGAAGTACGGGTTCTCGGTGGTGGCCGCGATCAGGGTGACCCAGCGGTTCTCCACGGCCGGCAGCAGCGAGTCCTGCTGGGCCTTGGAGAAGCGGTGGATCTCGTCCAGGAAAAGCACCGTCTCCTTGCCGGACATGCCGACCGCCCGCCGGGCGCCGTCGATCACCGCCCGGACCTCCTTGACCCCGGCGGTGATCGCGGACAGCTCGACGAATCGGCCCTCCACGGCCTGGCTGATCACATGGGCGAGGGTGGTCTTGCCGGTGCCGGGCGGCCCCCAGAGGATCACCGAACTGGTGGCGGCCGGCCCGCGCGAGTTCGTGACCAGCCGCCGCAGCGGGGACCCGGGCTTCAGCAGCTGCCGCTGCCCGGCCACCTCGTCCAGGGTGCGCGGGCGCATCCGTACGGCCAGCGGCGCCCGCCCGGGCTCCTTGCTCTGGCGTTCCTCGGCGGCGGCGGTGAAGAGGTCCGGTTCGTCCACACCGGAAGCCTATGCGAGGCCGCCGACACCGTTACCCATGCGGCGGACGGCGGTCCAGCACGACCGCCTCGAACTCCTCGTGGTGCGCACGTCCCATCGCACGGCCGGTCCGCGGCACCGGCAACACCACGCGTCCGTCCGGACGACCCCCTAGTCCAGCCCGGCGGCGTGGTCCGGGACGTACTTCTGCAGATCGCGCGGGGGCCGCTGGTAGCCGCGCGGGGCCGGGCGGGGCGGCAGCTCGATCCTCGGCGGGGTGATCTCGTGGTAGGGCACGGTGGAGAGCAGGTGGGCGATCATGTTGATCCGGGCCCGGCGCTTGTCGTCGCTCTCCACCACGTGCCAGGGCGAGTCCGGGGTGTCGGTGTGCAGGAACATCTCGTCCTTGGCCCGCGAGTAGTCCTCCCAGTGCTTGATCGACTCGACGTCCATCGGGGAGAGCTTCCAGCGCTTCATCGGGTCCTCCAGCCGGTCCTGGAACCGCCGCTGCTGCTCGGTGTCGCTCACCGAGAACCAGTACTTGCGCAGCAGGATGCCCGCCTCGATCAGCATCTGCTCGAAGGTCGGGCACTGGTGCAGGAACTGCCAGTACTCCTCGTCGGTGCAGAAGCCCATCACCCGCTCGACCCCGGCCCGGTTGTACCAGCTGCGGTCGAACAGCACGATCTCCCCGGCCGCCGGCAGGGGTTCGACGTACCGCTGGAAGTACCACTGGGTCTTCTCCCGCTCGGTCGGGGTGGGAAGCGCCACGACCCTGGCGATGCGCGGGTTCAGGTACTCCGTGACCCGCTTGATCGCACCGCCCTTGCCGGCCGCGTCCCGCCCCTCGAAGACCACCACCACGCGGGCCCCCTCGACCCGCACCCACTCCTGGAGCTTCACCAGCTCCTGCTGCAGCCGCAGCAGCTCCCGCTCGTACGATCGCCTCGCCAGTCGCTCCGACTTCGCGGTCCGCTGCTCGGTGGTCACCCTCGGGTCCTCCGTCCGACTACTGCTGATGACCTTTCACCGTAGGCGCACAACGGTGACCTCGCAGGTCGGAGAGAAGGAACGAGCGGACAGGCCCTAGATGTACTGACCACGGAGGTTGGTGACAGGGCTCACGGCCGGGTGATCTTGAAATGAGTGAGGGCCTTCTGGCCAGGTGTGGATTGCGACATCAGCA
>NZ_JBSFJV010000102.1:0-26031 GCF_053598235.1 Kitasatospora sp. NPDC001159 | reverse complement strand
GAGCCGCAGGCCGTGCAGCAGGCCGTCACCACCGATCGACGTGACCACGGTGAAGCTGCCGTTCGCCCTGCTCCGGACATGACGAAGGCCCAGATCCGTGGATCAACTCCACTGATCATCCCGCCCGGGCCGGGCCGCAGGAAGCCACCGTTGCGGCCCGCCCCGGATCCACACCTCCGGAAGGCACCATGCTGAACCTGTCGGTCCTGCTCGAGGATTCCGCCCGCATGTACCCGAACCGCGACGCGCTGGTGCTCGGCTCGACGCGCCTCACCTACGCCGAGGTCGACGCGGCCGCGAACCAGGTCGCCAACCTGCTGGTGGAGCGCGGGATCCGGCCCGGCGACAAGGTGGCGCTGAGCTGTCCGAACGTGCCGCAGTTCCCGATCGTCTACTACGGCATCCTCAAGGCCGGCGGGGTGGTCGTCCCGCTCAACATCCTGCTCAAGGCCCGTGAGGTGGCCTACCAGCTGCGCGACGCCGAGGTGAAGGCCTACTTCTGCTTCGAGGGGGCGCCGGGCCTGGCCATCGGCGGGGAGGGCTGGAAGGCCTTCAACGAGGTCGGGAGCTGCGAGGACTTCCTCCTGATCACCGCCGACCCGGCCGCGCCCTCGCCGATCGACGGAGCGGAGACCATGGGCGCGGCGCTCGCCGGCCGGCCCGCGGTCTTCGACCCGGTGGCCACCGAGGCGACCGACACCGCGGTCATCCTCTACACCTCGGGCACCACGGGCCAGCCCAAGGGCGCCGAACTCTCGCACGCCAACACGGTGTTGAACGTGACGGCCTGCAACCGGATGTTCCGGGGCAGGCCGGCCACCGACAGCCACGTCCTGTGCCTGCCGCTGTTCCACACCTTCGGGGCCACCATCCAGATGCACACCGGCTTCTCGATGGCGGCCACGCTCCACCTGGTACCGGGCTTCGACGCGGAACAGGTCGTGCGGCTGATGAACACCGAGGAGATCACCTTCTTCGCCGGCGTGCCGACCATGTGGTGGGGCCTGCTGGGCGCCCTCACCGATGCCGTCGACGTGGACCGGATCGCCCGCAACCTGCGGATCGGCGTTTCCGGCGGCGCCGCGCTGCCGGTGGAGATCCTCAGCCGGGTCAAGGAGCGGCTGCACGTCCAGATCCTGGAGGGATACGGCCTCTCCGAGACCTCGCCGGTGGTGACGTTCTCCGACCCGGACCGCGAGCCGCGCCCCGGTTCGATCGGTGTCCCGGTCTGGGGCGTGGGGGTCAAGCTGATCAACGCCGACTGGTCGGAGGTCACCGGGGCCGGCGTGGTCGGCGAAATCGCGGTCAAGGGCCACGGTGTGATGAAGGGCTACCACAACCGGCCGGAGGACACCGCAGCGGCGATCCAGGACGGCTGGTTCCGCACCGGTGACCTGGCCCGTCGGGACGAGGACGGCTTCTACTACATCGTCGACCGGGCCAAGGACGTGATCATTCGCGGCGGCTACAACGTGTACCCGCGCGAGATCGAGGAGGTGCTGATGACCCACCCCGCGATCAGTCTGGCCGCGGTCGTCGGCGTGCCCCACGAGAGCCACGGAGAGGAGGTCAAGGCCTTCGTCATCCTGAAGCCCGGCGCCGGGGCCACCCCCGAGGAGCTGATCGCCTGGGGCAGGGAGCAGATGGCCGGCCACAAGTACCCGCGCATCGTGGAGATCGTCGAGCAGCTGCCGATGACCGCCACCGGCAAGATCCTCAAGCGTGAACTCAAGTGACGGACCGTCTCGCGCCCGTGCGGTGTGCCTTCCGGCGCGACTTCCCAATGTGATCTAGATTGCCCGGCCATGAGCGAAAATGTCGGAATCAGCCGTCGATCGGTGCTCAGGGCGATCCCCGCAGCCGTCCTCCTGGCGGCATCCTCGGGCATCCTCGAGCACCGGCGAGCGGTGGCGGCGACGGCGCGGACGCGGACGCGGTTCCCGCAGCCCGCCGCCGTCCGGACCTCGCGAGCGGTGCCCGGCCGGGCGTCCGAGGTGCTCGAGCAGACGCTCGACGTACGGTTCACGGACCTCTCCGTCCCGGGCTACGGGCCGGTCACCACGCGCACCTACAACGGGGCGATCCCCGGGCCGACCCTGAGGGTGCGCGGCGGGGACACCCTGCGGCTGACCCAGATCAACGGCCTGCCGCCCAACCAGCCCTTCAACGGCGACCGCAACCGGCCGCACCACCTCAACAGCTTCAACCTGCACACCCACGGCCTGCACGTCTCCCCGTCCGGGGACGCCGACAACGTCCTGCGCGAGTTCGCCCCGCGTACGGCCGAGGAGGTCGACGCCGGCGCCCCGGAGCCGCAGTACGTGACCACCGTCGAGGTGCCGGCCGACCACCCGGCCGGCACCTACTGGTACCACCCGCACCTGCACGGGGCCACGGCCGTGCAGATCGTCGGGGGGATGGCAGGGGTCCTGATCGTCGAGGGCGACATCGACGAGGTGCCCGAGGTCAAGGCGGCCGCCGACATCGTCGTCTGCATCAACGAACTCCGGCTCAAGGACGGCAAGGTCCCCGACTTCAGCTCCGGCGGCGCCCTGGCCGCCGTCCCGTCCACCCTCACCGTCAACGGCGAGGTCAACCCGACCATCACGCTGCGCCCGGGCGAGGTGCAGCGCTGGCGGTTGGTGGCCGCGACCGCCTTCACCATGCTGCCGCTGAGGCTCACCGGCGGTGGGCAGAACCTCACCTTCCACCAGATCGCGCTGGACGGCGTGACCTTCCCGGCCACGGTCGCCGCCGACACGGTGAGCCTGGCCGTGGGCAACCGCGCCGACGTGCTGGTCCGGGGCGGCGACCCCGGTACGTACGAACTGCGGGCCGACGGGGTGTCCGAGCCGCTGATGACCGTCGAGGTGACGGGCGAGCCCGTCGAACCGCCGATGGACCTGCCGACCGCGCTGCCGGCTGGCAAGCCGTTCCTCGACGAGAACGAGATCGCCAACCCCGACGCGGACCGCGAGGTGGTCTTCCACATCGACCCGAGCGCCTTCGACGGGCCGTTCCCCAACGCCTACCGCGTCCTGGGCACCAACGCGACCCCCGCGGCCGACCCCGACGGCGACCTCACCCGGGACCCGGCCTACGGCCTGTTCGACCCCGGCTACGTCAACCACACCCTGCCGCTCGACACCGTCGAACGGTGGACCGTCCGCACCGACGAGACCAGGTCGGCCTTCAACCACCCCTTCCACCTGCACACCAACCACGTCCTGGTCACCCACCGCAACGGCGAGCGGCTCGACCCGCCGGTCTGGCAGGACACCGTCGGGCTGGCCGGAGGCAAACCCGGGGACAAGGTCACCTTCCTGGTCAGGTACGAGGACTTCACCGGTAGCACGGTCGCCCACTGCCACCAGCTCCAGCACGAGGACCTAGGCATGATGCAGACCGTCGAGTACGTCGATCCGCGGCGGCCGGGCCGCTGACCCCAGCGTCAACCGCCCCCGAGTTCAGCCAGCAGCTCCGGGCCCGACCACGGCCGCGCGGCGCCCGGACCCGCCCGCTCGGCCTCGCGGACCAGCGCAGCCAGGCGGGCGTTGGCCGGGGCCGGCAGGCCGTGCCGCCCGGCGAGCGCGATCACCTCGCCCTGGAGCGAGTCGATCTCGGTCGGGCGGCCACGCCGCAGGTCCTCCCACATGGACGAGCGGGCGTGCGCGTCGATCCGCAGGCTGGCGGCGGCCAGTCTGCGGAAGAGCGCGTCCGGCAGCCCGAGCACCCCGGGCATCCACCCCGGCGGCACCGGGCCCAGCCGGGCGGGCCTGACACCCGCCGCCCGGAAGGCGGCGAGCGCCTCCCGCTGGCACCGGGCCAGACAGGCTCGGTACGCCCTGGCTCCCAGCTGCTCGCGCAGCGGCAGGCCGGACAGGGCGTTCACCGCGTTGTTGAGGTTCATCAGCAGCTTCGCGGCCTGTACGGCGGGCATGTCCGGGTGCAGCACCAGGCTGAGCCCGCCGGCCCGGGCCGCCGCCGCGAACGGGCGGGCCGCCGGGGTGTCCTCGACCACCAGCGCACCGCCGCTGCCCTGGTGGACGGCGGCCGGCCCGCTGCGCAGCACGTTGTACGGGACCATCCCGGCGAGCACCCGGTGGCCCGGCAGCTCCGCCCGCAGCACCTCGGGGTTGTGCAGACCGTTCTGGAAGCTGATCACCACCGCTTCCGGTGCCAGGTGTCCGGCCAGCTCGCGGGCGGCCGCCCGGGTGTCGGCTGACTTGACGGTCACCAGCACGTAGTCCGCCCGCGCGGCGGCGGCCGCGTCGGTGGCCGTGGTGAGCTCCCGGACCTGCCGCCGCGCCTCGCCGGGGCCGGTCAGCGTCAGCCCGTCCCGCTCGATCGCCGCCATCGCGGCCGGCCGGCCGACCAGGGTGACGTCGGCGGTGGCGGCCAGCATGCCGCCGAGGTGGCAGCCGATGCTGCCGGCACCGAAGACCGCGATCCGCGGTTCCTTGTTCATGCGTCGCGTCCTTCGTGTGCGCGGCTCAGGGCCTGGCTTCGAACTCGCGTCGTTCGTTCGGCAGGCGGGAGTCTGACGACGGGCCCGAGGGCCAGTCGACCAGGTTCGGGTCGCTCGCGCTGATCTGCTCGAACAGCGGCTGCGCCTGGAACCAGCCGGCCAGGTTGCTGCCGACCTGTCCGCGGGTGATCAGCGCCGTCTCCCGGTCGATCAGCTTCGGGGAACCGGCCGCCATCGCCAGCAGCTGGGCCTGGCAGGAGCGCTCCATGGTGACGAACCACCAGACCGCCTCGGCGACCGACTGGCCGACCGTCAGCAGGCCGTGGTTCTGCAGGATCACCGCCTTGTGCGCGCCGAGCGCGGTCGCGATCCGCTTGCCCTCGTCGACCTCGTTGACGACGCCGCGGTAGTCGCTGTACAGCCCGTGGTCCTCGAAGAAGGCGCAGGCGTCCTGGGTCAGGGGGTCCAGCGGGATTCCGAGGCTGGAGAAGGCCTTGCCGTGCAGCGAGTGGGCATGGGCGGCCGCGATCGCGTCCGGGCGGGCGGCGTGCACCTGGGAGTGGATCACGAACGCGGCCCGGTTCACGGGCCGGTTGCCGTGCAGCAGGGTGCCCTCGTGGTCGACCAGGATCAGGTCCGAGGCCTTGATCATGCTGAAGGGCATCCCGAACGGGTTCACCCAGAAGCGGTCGGGGTGCTCCGGGTCGCGCACGGTGATGTGCCCGGCCACCCCTTCGGAGAAGCCGAATCGGCCGAACAGCCGGAAGCCGGCGGCGAGTTGTTCCTTGCGGTACCGGCGCTCCGCCTCCACCGAGTCGAAGCTGGGCGGCAGCGGAAGGGTGACGCCGGCCGGCAGCGGTCCGACGGCGGCGGCGAGCGAGGCGGGCAGCGGGGCGCCGGTCCCCGAGGGGTTAGGGATGCTCATGGCCCCAGAAGATACAATGATGTATCCGATACGCCAATGCATCCGATTGGCCGTTTCAAGTGAACCAGGACGCCACCGATGCCCAAGGGTGAGACCAAGCGCCGTCCGCGCACCCGTGCGGCCCTGCTCCAGGCAGCACTGGAGACCTTCGCCGAGTACGGGTTCCGCGCCGCCACCATCGAACAGATCTGTGAGCGGGCCGGCTACACCCGTGGCGCGTTCTACTCCAACTTCAGCAGCAAGGAGGAGCTCTTCCTCGCGCTGTTCGACGCGCACAGCGAGCAGATCGTCCAGCGGATGACCGAGTTGGTCGACTCGATCGCCACCGAGGACCTCACTGTGCAAGCCCTGGTTGACGTCCTCTGCGAGATCGAACCGGCCGAACGCGACTGGTACCTGGTCACCACCGAGTTCACTCTGCACGCCATCCGTGACCCCCAGGCCGCCTGGGTGCTCGCCCAGCACGACGCCCGGCTTCGCGCCCAACTCGCCCGTGCCCTCACCGATCACCTGGCCCGCGCCGGCCGCACCCTCGCCGTGGAAGCCGACGAACTCGCCCGGCTGCTGATTGCCATCCGTGAGGGCGGCCTGGCCCAGAGCTATGTCGAACCCGGCCAGTTGCCGCCCGGCCGACTCGAACAGCGCTTCTTGGCCCCGCTGTTGACGGCGCTGACCACGGAATCCCGCACGCCCTGACAGGGTGGATGGTTCGGCGTCGGGGGACCAGGATGTTGTGTGAAGCTGTGTAATTGATTTCAGCCTCAAGCATGTTCGGGAAAGGCTCCTGCACCGCACCCGCGGCGGTGCGGTGACCGGGGCCGTCAACCTCGAACTCCCGCTGCGGCACCGCAGCGAGAAGCAGCAGGAGGAGAAGCGCCGGATCGCGCGGGTGGCCGCCGAGCTGGTGCCGGACGGCGCCGTGGTGGGCCTGACCGGCGGTACGACCGCCACCGAACTGGCCCGGGTGCTGGGCGAGCGGGGCAAGGTCACCGTGGTCACCAACGCCGTGAACATCGCAGCCGAGCTGATCGTACGTCCGGAGATCCGCCTGGTGGTGATCGGCGGCATCACCCGCTCGGCCAGCTACGAACTGGTCGGCCCGGCCGCGGACAGCATGCTCCAGCGCTACCACCTCGACCTCGCCTTCATCGGCGTGGACGGCCTGACGGTGCAGGAGGGCTGCACCACCCACGACGAGATGAAGGCCCAGACCGACCGCGCGTTCCTGCGCAGCGGCGCGCGGTCGGTCGTGCTGGCGGACCGCACCAAGGTCGGCCGGGTCACCTTCGCCTCGATCTGCCCGCTCACCGAGGTCCACGACCTGGTGACGGACTCCGGGATCTCCGACGAGCAGGAGCAGGCCATCGCCGACACCGGCGTGCGGGTGCTCCGGGCCTGAGCGGCCGCCTCACCGTCCTGGCGTCGCGGCGTCCCGGAGCCGGGCGGCCGCCGCCTCCGGGCTGACATCGGTGACGAAGGCGTCCAGCCCGGACTCCACACCGGCGAGGTACTTGAGCTTGCCCGGTGCACGCCGGATGGTGAACAGCTCCAGGTGAAGCGCCAGTTCACCGCCGCCCTCGGCGGGGGCCTGGTGCCAGGCCGCGATGTAGGGGGTCCGGTTGGGTGCCGCGCCGGGCGCGGCGGGGAACAGCGCGTCGAAGCGGCGCAGCAGGTCCAGGTAGAGGCCGGGGAACTCGGCCCGTTCGGCCTCGTCGAGCGCAGTGAGGTCGGCGACCCGGCGCTTGGGGTAGAGGTGGACCTCGTAGGGCCAGCGCGCGGCGAACGGCACGAAGGCGACCCAGTGCTCGCCCCGGAGGACCAGTCGCTCGGGGGAGTCCTGCTCGGCGGTGAGGAGGTCCTCGAAGAGGTTCCGTCCGGTCCGCGCCCGGTGCTCCTCGGCCCGGACGATCATCTTGGCGGTGCGCGGGGCGACGAAGGGGAACGCGTAGATCTGGCCGTGCGG
This sequence comes from Kitasatospora sp. NPDC001159, assembly GCF_053598235.1. NCBI lineage: Bacteria > Bacillati > Actinomycetota > Actinomycetes > Kitasatosporales > Streptomycetaceae > Kitasatospora > Kitasatospora sp. NPDC001159. The sequence goes on along the minus strand of NZ_JBSFJV010000102.1, from coordinate 18,675 downwards.
GTGGCCCAGCGTGACCCCGATCTCCTCGCCCCGGTTCTCGAAGCAGTACACCTGCCGTACCCCGGGCAGGGCGGACAGCTCCGCCGTACGGTCGGTCCAGGCGTCCAGCACCAGCCGCGCCTTGGCCTCGTCCAGGTCCGCGAAGGAAGCGTCGTGGTCGGAGGTGAAGCAGACCACCTCGCAGCGGCCGGCCGCGGGCCGGGCGGTGTGCAGCAGGCCCTCGCGGGCCGCCACGTGCTCGGCCGACCCCAGGGCGAGCGAGGGGAAGCGGTTCTCGAACACCGCCACCTCGTAGTCGGCCGCCGGGATCTCGCTGAGCCGCCCGTCCCGGGAGGGGCACAGCGGGCACTCGCCGGCGGGCGGGTGGTAGGTGCGCTGCTGGCGGTGGGCGGCCACCGTGACCCAGTCGCCGAGCACCGGGTCGAGCCGGATCTCGGAGAAGCTCACCGAGGGTTCCAAGGAGCGTTCGTCCCGGGCGTCGCGCACCGCTCCCGGCTCCCGGTCGTAGTAGACGAGTTCGCGGCCGTCGGCCAACTTGCTGGCGGTCTTGTGCACCGCTGTTCTCCTTCGTCTGTGACATCGGCCCGCCCGGTCAAACAGAAACAAACAGATACTACCGGTTGTCAACAAAGCCGGTCTACCGTTGACGACTCTCGGTCAGCTCCTTTTGGGGCTGGTGGGGTTGGACATGCGAATGTGTTGACCGCGAGACCCGATCATGTTTGATTGTGTCGGAATTGGCATTCCCCCACCCCCGCGCACTGGAGCTGAACAGATGATCGACGAGGCCGCCACCACCTTCGAGGCCGTCCACGGCGGCCGACCGACCGGCGTGTGGGCCGCCCCGGGCCGGGTGAACCTGATCGGCGAGCACACCGACTACAACGACGGCTTCGTCCTGCCCATCGCCCTTCCGCACACCACCCGGGTCACCGCCCGCCGCCGGGAGGACGGCCGACTGCGGCTGTACAGCGCCCAGGGCGACGGCACCATCACCGACCTGCCGCTGGACGGCCTGACCCCCGGCGTCGTCGCCAGCTGGGCCGGCTACCCGGCCGGCGTCTTCTGGGCCCTCGCCGAAGCGGGCCACCCGGTCGGCGGGGCCGACCTGTTCATCGACAGCGACGTGCCGGCCGGGGCCGGACTCTCCTCCTCCGCCGCCCTGGAGTGCGCGACGGCCGCGGCCCTGAACGACCTGTACGAGCTGGGCCTGACCGCACCCGAACTCGCCCTGCTCGCCCAGCGGGCCGAGAACGCCTTCGTCGGCGTGCCCTGCGGCGCCATGGACCAGGTGGCCTCCGCCTGCTGCACCAACGGCGCCGCGCTGTTCCTCGACACCCGGACCCTGGAGCAGCGGCACGTACCGCTCGACCTCGCGGCGGCGGGCCTGCGGCTACTGGTGATCGACACCCGGGTCAAGCACGACCTCGGCGACGGCGGCTACGCCGCCCTGCGGGCCGGCTGCGAGCGCGCCGCCGACCTGCTCGGGCTGCCCGCGCTGCGCGACCTCGCCGTCGCCGACCTGGCCCCCGCACTGGACCGGCTGCCCGGTGAACTCCGGCCGCTGGTGCGGCACGTGGTGACCGAGAACCGTCGCGTCCTGGAGACCGTCGAGCAGCTCGACCGCGGCGGAGTCGCCGCGCTGGGCCCGATCCTGACGGCCGGGCACGCCTCGCTGCGTGACGACTTCCGGGTCTCCTGCGCCGAGACGGACCTCGCGGTGGAGGCCGCCGTCGCCGCCGGGGCCCTGGGAGCCCGGATGACCGGCGGCGGCTTCGGAGGGTCCGTCATCGCACTGGTCGCGGCCGCCGATGTCGCGGCGGTCTCGGACGCGGTGCGGTCCGCCTTCGGCTCGGCGGGCTTCGCCGCGCCGGTGGCGTTCACCGCCGTGCCCTCGGCGGGGGCGCGGCGGGTGGCCTGAGTCCCAGTCGCCTGCTCAGCCGGCGGCCGGGACGACGAGGAGCTCGCCGACCGCGTCGGCGAGCACCCCGCGGGCGGTCGCCGGGAGGGCGTCGTCGGTGACGAAGCAGTCGACCTCCTCCAGGGTCGCGAAGCTGCTGAGCCCGACGACGCCCCACTTGGTGTGGTCCGCGACCACGACCGTGCGGCGCGCGGAGGCGATCAGGGCTCGATTGGTCTGCGCCTCGGCCAGGTTGGGCGTGGTGAGGCCGGCCTGCTCGTGCACCCCGTGCACGCCCAGGATCAGCAGGTCCACATGGAGCGAGCGGATGGTCTGATCGGCCAGGGCGCCCACCAGGGCAGCCGAGCGGGTTGGCGACCCGCCGGTCAGCAGCAGCGACGGGACGGCCTCGCCGCGGTCGCGGCTCGCCGTCCAGAGCAGGTCGGCGATCGGCAGGGAGTTGGTCACCACCGTCAGTTGCGGGACCTCCAACAGCCGGGAGGCGACCGCGTAGGTCGTGGTCCCGGCGGACAGAGCCACCACGCTGCCCGGCTCCACCAGCTTGACGGCGGCGTCCGCGAGCGCGGCCTTGGTGGCCTCCTCCAGCCCGGACTTGGCGTCGAACCCCGGCTCGTACGTGCTCGCGGCCCCGGTCGCCATCGCCCCGCCGTGCACCTTCTGCACGGCTCCCTGGCGCGCCAGCGCGTCCAGGTCACGACGGATGGTCATGTCCGACACGCCGAACTGCTCGACCAGCTCCGCGACGCGCACGGCGCCGGCCCGGCGGATCGCCTCCAGGATCAGCGCCTGGCGCTGGGGGGCGAGCAACATCTGGTCAGCCACAAAGGCCCTTTCGGTCGAACGGGTGCCCGATTCGCTTCCGCGCTGTCCGGCAGACTAACCCTAAACGGCCCGGGAACGGCGTACGCACGACTGCCGCAGGTCAGCCCGGCCCCGGACAGCCCCCGCACAGCGTGAGGTCAGGCCGGCAGCCCGACCGCGCGTTCACGGTTACGGCGCTGCTGGATGACGACGGCGGCGACCAGCAGGGAGCCCTGGGCGACGTTCTGCCAGAAGGCGTTGATGCCCTGGACGGTGAGGCCATTCTGCAGCGCGCCGAGCAGCGCCACGGCGAGCAGGGTGCCGCCGATACTGCCCTTGCCGCCCTTGAGGGCGCAGCCGCCGAGGGCGGCGGCGGTGATCGACTGGAGCTCCAGGCCCTCGCTGCCGGAGACGGGCTGGCCGCTGCCGGTGCGGGCGGTGAGGAGGACGCCGGCGAGGGCGGCGACCGTGCCGGAGAGGGCGTAAGCGGCGATCAGGTACTTGTTCAGGTTGATGCCGGCCAGGCGGGCGGCGGTGTCGTTGCCGCCGACGGCGTAGATGTTCCGGCCGATGTCGGTGTAGGTGAGCAGGGCGTGGACGGCGGCCGCGGTGAGGATGAGCAGCCAGACCATGGTGGGCAGCCCGGCGATCTTGCCCCGGCTGAGGAAGACGAAGACCGGGTCGCCCAGCACGTAGCCCTGGGCGCGGCCGTCCGAGACCAACTGGGCGACGCCCTTGTAGGCGGCCAGCCCGGCGAGGGTGGCGATGGTCGGGTTGACCCGGCCGTAGATGATCACGGCCCCGTTGAGCAGGCCGATGCCGGCGCCGATGGCGAGCGCGGCCCCGATGCCGAGGAAGGGGCTGTTGCCGGTGGAGGTGAAGACCATGGCGCTGGTGACGGAGGCGAGTCCGGCCTGGGAGCCGACCGAGATGTCGAGGCCGCCGCAGATGATGACGACGGTCTGGACGACGGCCAGCAGGCCCGAGATGGTGGCGGCCTCGGCGATGACCTGGATGTTGTCCCAGCCCACGAAGTTGGGGTTGAGCGTGCCGAAGAGGGCGACGACGGCGATGAGGGCGCCGATCAGGCTGAGGTTCTGTCCGCCGATCGCGGCGAGCAGGGCGCGCGGACCGCCGGACCGGTCGGCCCCGGGCCGGGCCTTCGGCAGCTGGGCGCTGGGGGAGGTGGTGGCGGTCATCGGATGTCCTTAGCGTCGTTCGGCCCGGTCCGTGCGTGGTCGGTGGTGCCGGCGGTGGTGGCGGTGGCGAGGTCGTCGGCCATGGCGAGGGCGAGGACGGCCTCCTCGGTGGCCTGGTCGCGGCTGAGTTCGCCGGTGGTGCGGCCGTTCTGCATCACCACGATCCGGTCGGCGAGGCCGAGGACCTCCGGCAGTTCGGAGGAGATGACCAGGACCGCGGTGCCCTCGCGGGCGAGGTCGGCGATGATCTGGTAGATCTCGGCCTTGGCGCCGATGTCCACGCCGCGGGTCGGTTCGTCGAGGATCAGCAGGTCGGGTTTGCGGGCGAGCCAGCGGGCGAGGACGACCTTCTGCTGGTTGCCGCCGGACAGCGTGCGGACCTCCGCCTCGACGGAGGGGGCCCGGACCCGCAGCCGGTCGGCGTACTCCTGGGCGAGCGCCCTCTCCTGGCGCTGCTTGACGAACCGCCAGCGGCGCAGCCGGCCCAGGCTGACCAGGGAGGTGTTGTCGCGGATGGTGCGTTGCAGGAACAGGGCCTGGGCCTTGCGCTCCTCGGGGGCCAGGCCGATGCCGGCGGTGATGGCGGCGCGGGGGTTGCGCAGTCGCAGGACCTCGCCGTTGAGCTCGACGGTTCCGGAGCGGACGGGGGCGTCGCCGGCCAGGGCGAGGGCGAGTTCGGAGCGTCCGGCGCCGATCAGTCCGGCGAGGGCGACGACTTCCCCGGCGTGGACGCGCAGGCTGATGTCGCTGACGTCGTCGGTGGTGAGGTTCCGGACGTCCAGGACGACCCGGTCGGTGGCGACCTGCTGGCGCACGAAGAGGGTGGAGAGGTCCCGGCCGACCATGAGCTTCACCAGTGCGCTCTCGTCCGTGGTCGCGGCCCGGACCACCCCGGCGACCTGGCCGTCGCGCAGCACCGCGATGCCGTCGGCGAGCTGGAAGATCTCCTTCATCCGGTGCGAGACGTAGATGACGGCGATGCCCTCGTCACGCAGCCTCCCGATCAGTGCGAACAGGGCCTCGACCTCGTGTTCGGAGAGGGAGGAGGTCGGCTCGTCGAAGGCGATCGCGCGCGGCGGGACGGCGCCGGTCAGGGCCCGCAGGATCTCGACCAACTGGCGTTGGGCGGCGGTTAGTTCGGAGCCGAGGAGGTCGGGGTCGAGGACCTTGTCGAAGCCCAGGCGGTGCAGGTCGGCGGTGATCCGGCGGCGCAGTTCGGCACGGTCGAGGCGGCGCAGCCCGGTGCGGGGCAGCGAGCCGGCGTAGACGTTCTCGGCGACCGAGACATGGGGGATGATCTCGGGTTCCTGCGGGATGATCCGGATCCCGGCGCGCCGGGCGTCCTGCGGGGAGTGCAGGTCGAGGGCCTCGCCGTCCAGCAGGACCCGGCCCGCGGTGGGGCGGTGGTCACCGGTGAGGATGCGCAGCAGGGTGGACTTGCCGGCGCCGTTCTCGCCCATCAGGGCGGTGACCTGGCCGGGCGGGAAGGTGAGGGTGACGTCGCTCAGCGCCTGGACGGTGCCGAAGCGTTTGGACACCCCCTCGGCGCTCAGGCCGGGCGAAGCGCCGGGCAGGGAGCCGGGCGCGGAGCCGGTGGAGCCGCCGGGGGAGCTGCCGGGCGGTGGGGCGGGGACGGGTTCAGGTGCGGTCATCGGGGCCTCGTTGGCGGCGCGGGGGTACGGTCTTCGAAGGGCGCGGGCCGGTGCGGCGGTCCGGAGCCGCCCGCCGCACCGGTGGACGGACGCGGTGTCAGCTGCAGGACACGCCTGCGGACTGCCAGCTGGTGGCGTCGACCATCTTGGTGGGGGCGAAGGCCTCCTTCGGGAAGTCCTTGCCGTTCTTGAGCTTGTCGAACATGGTCTGCACCGCGAGGGCGCCGACGTCCTTGCCGTTGATGAACAGGGCGGCCTTCATGCCGGAGGGCTTGCCGGCGGCCCAGTCCTTGCACGCCAGGTAGGCGCCCAGGCCGACGCCGTCGATGTCGTTCGGGTCGACCCCGGCGTTCTGCAGGGCGGTGACGGCGCCCTGGACGTTCTCGTCGTTGCAGCCCCAGGTCACCCAGTGCTTGACGCCCGGGTTGGCGGTGATGGTGGCGGCGACCTTGTCCTGGGCGCCGGTCGGGGTGTTGTCGGTGGCGACGTCGATGGCCTGCACATCTGGCACGGCCTGGTCGAAGGCCTCCTTCGCGGCCTTCACCCGGTCGCCGCAGACGGTGACGTCCTGCTTCCAGGCGGAGATGATCCGGGTGTCCGCCGGGTTCCAGCCGGCCTTCTTGAACTCCTCGGCGGCGCGCTGGCCGACCTGCTGGCCCATCTGCTGGCCGGAGAAGCCGATCCGCGGTACCAGGTCGGTGGCCGCGCACTGTGCCGGGGAGGGCCCGCTGGCGCAGACCTGGTCGTCGGAGGTGAGCAGCGCGGACTTGGCGTCCCGGGCGGTCTGGACGACCTGGGGGCCCACCGCGGGGTCGGGCACCACGATGATCAGGCCGTTGCTCTTCTGCGCGATCGCGGACTGCACCTCGCTGACCGTTTTGTTGGCGTCGTTGCCGAGGTTGACGACCTTCAGGTCGGCGCCGAGTTCGGCCGCCTTGGCCTTCGCGCCCGCGGCCTCGTCCACGAAGTACTGCTGGTCCCCCTGCTTCTGCAGGTAGGTGATCGAGATCTTGCCGGACACCGGCGCCACTGAGGCGTCGCCGCCGGAGGACGTCTGTCCGGTGGAACACGCGGTCAGGCCGAGGACGGTGGTGAGGCCGAGCGCGGCGGTCTGGGCCAGGCGGCTACGGACGGAGGGGTGCATGGTGGGCGCTCCTGAGGGTGTTGGATCGGCTCGCGAGAAGCAACACAACCGATCAAAAAGCATCGCAATCAAACGCGATGGGGTACAGGGAAACGTCCAGTTCATGCGCGCGTCAAGCGTTGGACCCTTCGCGCGCCGGATTCGAAACCGTCTCGTTATGCCCGTGCCCTGGATGTCTCGACGGTCCGTCACTCCGGCCCTGGTCGAGTGTCAGGCCTGTTGGAAGTTGTTGGCCGGTGCTCCGTCAAGTCGGTCGACTACCCCGAGCCCTCCCACCGGCGCACCCCCACCGAGGTCAATTGCGGCCGGGGGTACGAGTGGTGGCTGATGGAGCAGGCCAAGGCCCACAACCCCGCCATCCGGTTCTACGGCCTGGAGCGGGCCGCAAGTCACCCCGCTGGCCGCGCCCGCGAACCACACCTTCAGCAGCCTGACCAGCGGCAAGTGCCTGGACGTCACCGGCGCCTCGACGGCGAACTGGGCGCAGGTGATCCAGTGGACGTGCGGGACCGGCAAGACCAAACAGGAGTGGACCGTCTCCTGACACCCCCGGGCGGCCCCGGGCCGGGGCACCATCGGGCCCGGGGCCGCCCAGCTGCTCAAAGTTGTTTGGTCAAGTTCGGCCGAAGTTCTTCCGCCGGACAGCGCCGACCGGTACTTATGTCCCGCTCATGGCGAACAGCCATGGCGCACCCACCCTCACCAACGGGACGAGGTACCCCCTATGCGACTGCGCTGGAGCCCCCTCGGAGGGCTGCTCGCCACCCTTCCCCTCGTCGGCGCGCTCGTCGTCGCCGCCCCCACCACCGCCGGTGCGGCGGGCGGCAGCGGCAACCTGATCGTCAACGGCGACGCGGAGGCCGGCGGCTACTGCACCAACGACTGGAGCGCCGCCAGCACCGTCCCCGGCTGGACGGTCCAGGCTGGCGGCGTCAACGTCATGTGCCACTCGGTGGGCTCCTTCGGCCTGCCGAGTGACGGCCAGACCCCCGGCAAGGCCTTCTTCGGTCCGGGCAACTTCGGGGACGGCGCGATGTCGCAGACCGTCGACGTCTCCTCCGCCGCCGCCGCCACCGCCATCGACGGCGGCGGAGTGCACTTCAACCTCTCCGGCTGGCTGGGCGGTTGGACCACCTACGGCGGCTACGTCGCGGTCAGCCTGCACTTCCGGGACGCGGGCGGCAGCCCGCTCGGCGCGACCGCCAAGCTGCCCACCGTCTCCGCCACCGACCGGGGCCTGAGCACCAAGTTCCTCTCCCGCAACGCCACCGGAGCCGTCCCGGCCGGCACCCGGTCGATCCAGGTCGAAGTGCAGTTCCTCTCCACCACGAGCGAGACCGGCTACCTGGACAACCTCTCGCTCACCCTCGACACCCCGGTCGCCGCGCCCGCGCCGCTGACCCCGCCCGCGTCCGCCGTGCCGGGCTACGACCACGTGTTCACGGTCATGATGGAGAACACCGACTACTCCCAGATCATGAACGACCCTACGGACACGCCGTACATCCACAGCCTGATGTCCCAGGGCGCCACCCTTACCGACTCCCACGGCGTCTACCACCCCAGCGACGAGAACTACCTCGCCGTCGCCGGTGGTGACACCTACGCCAAGGGCGCCACCTACTGGCCCAACATCAACTCCCCACAGCGCAACCTCGGCGACACCATCGAGGACGCCGGCAAGACCTGGAAGGCCTACGAGCAGGGCATGGGCACGCCCTGCAACACCAACAAGAACTACGACAGCTACTACATGCCCGACGACGCGCCGTTCATCAACTACACCGACATCAGCGGCAACCCGGCCCGCTGCGCGGCCCACCTGTTCGACACCTCGCAGCTGACCACCGACCTGCAGTCCGCGGCCACCACGCCGAACTTCTCCTGGATCGCCGCCGACGACTACTACGACGGCGAGGCCTCCGGCAACGGCAGCGCCACCAGCCTGAAGACCCAGGACGGCTGGCTGCAGCAGACCCTCGCCCCGGTGCTGTCCTCCCCGGCCTGGACCCAGCAGCGCTCGCTGCTCATCCTGACCTGGGACGAGAGCCAGAACGAGGGCTACAACCACCTCGCCACCGTCGTCGTCGGTTCCCAGGGCACCGTCCCGGCCGGCACCAGCAGCCCGCTGCACTACGACCACTACGGCGTCGGCCGCACCATCGAGTCCGCCCTCGGCCTGCCGGGCCTGACCGGCAACGACACTTACGCCACGCCGCTCAACGCCGCCTTCGCCCCCGCCACGGCCACCGGCCCGATGCTGACCGGCGACCTCAACGCGGTGGCCAACGGCGGCAACGTCACCCTCCGCTACACCCTGCCGGACGCCTCCCAGGCCAGCGCCAAGAACTGGGTCGGCATCTACCCGGCGGGCGTCACTCCCGGCTCCCGTTCCTCGCTCACCTGGTCCTACACGCCGAACCAGAGCGGCGCCGTCACCTTCTCCACCGGCAAGTTGAACGGCGCCGGCGGCTACGACGCCTACCTCCTGGCCAACGACGGCTACTCGGTGCTGGCCGGCCCGTTCCGGCTGACCGTCGGCTGACGCCGTCCCCTCGGTGAATGATCGACAGCCCGGTGCGGTGGGGTCGGCCAGATCCCCCGGCGCCGGGCTGTCGTGCGGAGGCTCCTCAGCGCTCGACGCCGGCCTGGCGCTGGAAGCCGGCGATGCGGGCCAGGCCCTGCTTGAAGCGGGCGTACTCCTCGGGGCGGCGTTCGACCCGGAGCGTCAGGGCCGCTGGTCGTTCTCCTCCCAGCAGGCCACGCTTCGTCGTCTGGACAAGGCGTTCGCGGCGTTCTTCCGCCGGGTCAAGTCCGGTGAGGAGCCCGGCTACCCGCACTTTCGGGGTGTGATGTGGTTCGACACGGTGTGAGGATTTCCACTGCGTCAGCTGTGGCCACCAGGCGCACGCTGACACCGTGGGAGCTGTCAACGTTCTACGGGCCGGACTGGTCCGTCGCGACACCCGGAAGGGTTAGCGAGAAGCCCCGGCTCCAGCCGGGGGAGGAGTCGCGAAGGTAGGGAGGAGCGATGGGCTTGGCAAGGGGTCAGTACGCATCAACTCCACTTGCCGGAAACATTCGTGGAGGAATCGTGGACGGGCCTTCGACGGTCGGCCGCCGTCCGGTCAGGAGCTGACGCCGACGGCGTGCCGGAAGCTCGTCGGATCGGTGACCAGGTCCAGCATGGCCCGTGCGACGTCGGCGCGCGGGACGGTGGCCCCGGCCGGTCCGGACTCGACGGCGTGCCGGTAACGGCCCCGGCCGGGCCGGTTGGTCAGCCGCGGAGGCCGGACGGCAGTCCAGTCCAGGTCGCTCTCCCGCAGCACGCGCTCCATCGCCTCCAGGTCGGTGTACACGTCCCGGAGCACTGCCCAGAGCAGCGGGCCGAAGGCCTTTGCGGCGAGGAAGGGCTGCCCGGCCCCGGAGCGGTTGAGCGGGGCGGCGCTGACCACGAGGATGCGGCGCACCCCGACCGCCGCCATCGCGGTGGCCGCCGCGCGGGCGGAGTTCGAGGCGGGCTTGAGGGGGTCGGTCCGGCCGGCCTGGCCGATGCCGGAGAGGACGGCGTCGGTGCCCTCGATCACCGGCTGCAGCGAGGCGGGGTCGAGGGCGTCGGCCCTGACCACGGTCAGCCGGTCGTGGCGGACGGGCAGCCGGGCCGGGTCGCGGACGGCGGCCGTGACCTGGTGCCCGTCGGCGAGGGCGAGGGTGACCAGGTGGCGGCCGATGCCGCCGGTGGCGCCCAGAACAGCGAGTTTCATGGTCCCTCCCGGGGGTGGGTGAGTGCTCACTTCCTTCTCGTTGCGATGGTGAGTGAGTGATCACCCACCTGTCAAGGTAGGCTGGTGCCCATGACGAACGAGGGGACGCGTGAGGGAGCCGAGCCGCTGACCGGGGCGGCGCTGACCAGGGCCCGGGTGCTGGACGCCGCCGCCCGGCTGATCGGCACGGTGGGGCTGGTCCGGGCCACCACGAAGCAGATCGCCCGGGAGGCCGGCTGCTCGGAGGCGGCGCTGTACAAGCACTTCCGGGACAAGGAGGAGATTTTCGTCCGGGTCCTGCGCGAACGCGCCCCGCGCCTGGCCGCCGCCGTCGCCGAACTGCCCGAGCGGGCCGGGCGGGGTACGGTGCGCGAGCACCTGGAGGCGGTGGTCGTGGTCGCCGTGCCGTTCTACCGGCAGTCGTTCCCGATGGCCGGCGGGCTGCTCGCCAGCCCCGAGCTGCTCGCCGCCCACCGTCGCAAGCTCGACAACGCCGGTCCGCACCACGTCAGTTCACATCTGGCCGACTACCTGCGCGCCGAACAGCGGCTGGGCCGGGTCGCCGCCGACGTCGACCCGGACGCCGCCGCGATGCTGCTGATCGGCGCCTGCTTCCACCGCGCCTTCCTGGAGGTCTTCTACGCCGGCGAGGGCCCGGCCGAGGCCTTCCGCCCCGCCGCCCTGGACGAGTTCGCGCACGCGACGGTCCGGGCCCTGCTCGGCGGTATCCAGGCCCCGGAGGCCTGAGCCGGCGGGCGGGACCCGGCCGTCAGTGCTCGGGTGCGAGGTAGCGGCGACCCGGTATCTGCTCGAAGATCAGGTTGGTCCGGGTCTGGGCGACCGCCGGGTGGGTGGTGAGGTGGTCGACCACGAAGTCGCGCAGCGCCTCGGGGCTCGCGACGCCGACGTGGAGCAGGTAGTCGTCCGAGCCGGCCATGTGGAAGACCGCCAGGACGCCGGGCAGGTCCGGGGCGGCGCTGCGGAAGCTCTCGTTCTGCTCCCGGGTGTGGGCGCGCAGCCGCACCGAGATCATCGCCTGCAGCGGCAGCCCGATCGCGGCGGGGTCGAGCTCGGCGCGGAAGCCGCGGATGATGCCGCGCTCCTGGAGGGCGCGGACGCGGGCCAGGCAGGTGGACGGGGCGATGCCGACGGCCGCCGCCAGGGCGTTGTTCGGGAGGCGGGCGTTGTCGGCCATGGCGCGGATGATCGCCCGGTCGACATCGTCGAGGAGCGCCCGCCGGTCCTGCGGATTGTTCGGCATGACGGCCAGGATTCCAGTCGTTCCGCAGATTCACAAATCTGACTGGGCCTTGACCGAATATTCTTCGGAGAAGTTTTCTCACGACCCATGAAAGTTCTATCCTTTCCGCTGCCGGCGAACGCCCGTCGCCGTCCGCAGCAACCCCCGGAGCGTCCCGCCCATGAGCCCGACCGCGTCCGCCGCCTTCGCGCCGACCGCAGCCCCGACCGCCGTCGATCCCGGCCCGGAGCTGGACGGCCGCGACTTCGCGCTCCCTGCGGGCGGCCTGGACGACGCGCAGCGGCTGCGCGCGCTCGACGCGGTGGACGAGTACCTGACCCGCAAGCGCAAGCACCTGGTCGGCTACCAGGCCACCCAGGACATGCAGGGCACCGCGCTGGACCTGGCCCGGTTCATGCCGAACAACATCAACAACCTCGGCGACCCGTTCCAGAGCGGCGGCTACAAGCCCAACACCAAGGTCGTCGAGCGGGCCGTCCTCGACTACTACGCCAAGCTCTGGCACGCCGAGCGCCCGCACGACCCGGCCGACCCGGAGTCCTACTGGGGCTACATGCTGTCCATGGGCTCGACGGAGGGCAACATGTACGCCCTCTGGAACGCCCGCGACTACCTGAGCGGCAAGGCGCTGATCCAGCCGCCGGCCGCCCCCTTCGACGCGCTGCGCTACGTCAAGGCCGCGCCTGACCGGCGGAACCCGAACGCCCACCACCCGGTGGCCTTCTACTCCGAGGACACCCACTACTCCTTCGCCAAGGCCGTCCGGGTCCTGGGCGTGGAGACCTTCCACACCGTCGGCCTGGAGAAGTACGCCGACGAGTGCCCGCTGGTCGACCCGGTGACCGGCCTGCGCAACTGGCCCACCGAGGTACCGTCCCGCCCAGGCCCGTCCGGACTGTCCTGGGACGGCCCCGGCGAGATGGACGTCGACGCCCTCGCCGTGCTGGTCGAGTTCTTCGCCGCCAAGGGCCACCCGATCTTCGTCAACCTCAACCTCGGCAGCACCTTCAAGGGCGCCCACGACAACGTCCGCGAGGTCTGCGAGCGGCTGCTGCCGATCTTCGAGCGGTACGGCCTGGTCCAGCGCGAGGTGGTCTACGGCACCGACCCGCAGACCGGCGAGCCGCTGGTCGACGTGCGCCGCGGCTTCTGGATCCACGTGGACGGCGCGCTCGGCGCCGGCTACGCGCCGTTCCTGCGGCTGGCCGCCCAGGAGCCGGAGGAGTACGGCTGGACCCCGGAGGTGGAGCTGCCCGAGTTCGACTTCGGCCTGCGGCTGCCCACCGCCGCCTCGGGCGAGGTCGACATGGTCTCCTCGATCGCCATGAGTGGCCACAAGTGGGCCGGCGCGCCCTGGCCGTGCGGCATCTACATGACCAAGGTGAAGTACCAGATCTCGCCGCCGTCCCAGCCGGACTACATAGGCGCGCCGGACACCACCTTCGCCGGCTCCCGCAACGGCTTCTCGCCGCTGATCCTCTGGGACCACCTGTCCCGCTACTCCTACCAGGACCAGGTGGACCGGATCCGCGAGGCCCAGGAGCTCGCCGCCTACCTGGAGCGCCGACTGACCGCCATGGAACAGGAGCTCGGCGTCGAGCTCTGGCCGGCCCGCACCCCGGGCGCCGTCACCGTACGGTTCCGCAAGCCGAGCCCCGAGCTGGTGGCCAAGTGGTCGCTGTCCTCCCAGGACGTGCTGACGGTCCCGGGCGACGAGGCCACCCGGCGCAGCTACGTCCACGTCTTCGTGATGCCCTCGGTCGACCGGGCCAAGCTGGACGCGCTGCTCGCCGAACTCGCCGAGGACCCGGCGATCCTGGGCCGGTGAGCGGCCGCTGAGAGCCCCCCGGCCGACGGCCGGGGGGCTCTCAGCGCTCAGAGGTTGGTGAGCTGGTCGCCCTTGGCGTCCTGGAGGACGTGGTCGACGCAGACCGCGAGGATGACCAGCAGCAGCGCCTCCTGCTCGTTGAGCACGTCCACGGCGTAGGCGTCGCGGACGGTGAACCAGCGCCGCGATATGTGCGCCAGGGTGGTGCCCTCGTGCTGGATGTCGAACTCGCGGTCCCAGAGGTTCCCGCTGACCTTCAGCCGCCGGCCGTCCTGGAGGCGGACCTTAAAGCGGTCGCCGAAGAGCGTGAACATCTTCTTGCTGATCTTGGCGGTCAGGGCGCCGTCCTGCTTGATCAGCAGGGTGTGGTGGATCGTGAAGGCCTTGCGGACGATGCTCGCGACGTGCTCGCCGCGGGTGTCGACCAGCGCGAAGGTACGGCGCAGCCGGAAGAACTTCCGGTTGACGCGGTAGAGCTTCTCCCGGTGCTCCGTCTCGATCCAGGCCTCCTCGTGGAAGGCGAACATGCGGTCGCGGACCAGGTAACGCACAGCGGTTCCCCCGTGGTAGATCGTCTCCGCCGGCCCTGCGGCCCGGCGCGGCCCAGAGCGTAGCGGCTGGTCAGCGAGGGGAGGGGCAGGGGGTGGTGCTTTTTACCGGTCCGCGACATTCCCCCTACACCACGGTGACGTCGGGCTAGGCAATGCCCTGCCCGTCGATGTCCGCCCCCCACTCGTCCTCCCCGACGGCACCCACACAGTAGCCGCCGCCCTGTACGGTGCCGCCGGCCGCCTGGCACTGCTCGGCGGTGACGTCGTGCGGGAGCGCCCAGGCGGGGGCGGACCCGGCGAGGAGGAGGACGGCGGTGGTGAGCGGGGCGGCCAGTCGGGCCAGCGATGAAGTGATCATGTGTCCTACGGCAGCACGCGACAGGGGCGGCGGCGAGTCGGGGGCGTCCATTCGCGGGTCGTGCGGGCGGTTCCCCGGTGCAACGGGGGAGCGGCACCGGACCAGGGCCGCCGCCTTACCGCGAACCGGCCGCCTCCGGGGGCCAGGCGCCCGGGGTGAGGACGCCGAGGGCGTAGGCGCGGGCCACCAGGGCGGTGCGGTTGGGCAGTTGCCAGCGGCGCGTGAGCCGTGCCAGATGGTAGTTGACGCCGTCCGCGGTGAGGCCGACCTCCTTGGCGATCCGGGCGGTGGTGGCGCCCCGGGCGGCCGCGGCGAGGATGCGGGCCTCGATCGGACTGGCCTCGGCGCTCGGGTCCGCCGTCGGCGGCGCGGGCCGGGCGGCGGGTTCGTCGAGGGCGCGCAGCGAGAGCAGCAGGTTCGGGGTCTGCTCGGGAGTGTCGCTGACCAGGTCGACGGTCATCTCGCCGTGGCGCTCGCCGCCGCTGGAGGGCGTCCAGGACACCCGGGCCGGGTACTGCGAGCGGCGGTGCAGCCGGACGGCCTCGGTGAGCGCCTGCAGGGTGGCGCTGTCCCGCAGGGTGAAGAAGTCCAGGATCCGACGGTTGCGCAACTGTCCCGGCAGCAGGCCGAATTCGGCTGCCATCGCGCGGTTGACGATCAGGATCCCGCCGCCGAACCTCACCACGGCGATGGGCAGCGGCACATGGTCCAGCAGACGCAGCGCCCGGTTGCGCCAGATCACCGCGGCGTCCAGCCGGGTGCCGGGCGCCGGATCGCAGCCGTCGGTCGGTCGCATGCTCCGCTCTCCTCCCGCGGCAGTGGGCCCGCATCAGATCTGACGGGTCGTGGGCAAGTCTTCGGATGCCGCTGGCACTACACAATCATGTAGTGATCGTTGCCATGGGGGTGTCCCGGGGGCGCAGAGTGGAGGAGTCGAGAACTTTCCTGCCTGGGAGGGACCAAGCGATGACCGAGACCATGACCGAGGCCGAGCCGACCCCGCCGACCGCGGCGCCGACGGAGGCTCAGAACGTCCCGCTGGTGGACATCTCCGGGTTGCCGCCGGTCGCCGCCCCCGTGCTGCGGACCATCGAGCTGGTCAGAGAGCACGGCCCGGCCTTCGTCCAGCGGCTGCACGGGCGGGACACCGTGATGGTCAGCAGCCTGGAGCTGGTGGAGGAACTGGCCGACGAGGAGCGGTTCCGCAAGGCCGTCGGCCCGGCACTGGAGAACGTCCGTGAGTTCACCGGCGACGGCCTGTTCACCGCCTACAACGAGGAGCCCAACTGGGCCCGGGCGCACGACATCCTGGTGCCGGCCTTCGCGCTCGGCTCGATGCGCACCTACCACCCGGTGATGCTGCGGGTGGCTCGTCGGCTGATCGACTCCTGGGACCGCCGCTCGGCCGCCGGGCTGACCGTGGACGTGCCCGGCGACATGACCAGGATGACCCTGGACACCATCGGGCTGGCCGGCTTCGGCTTCGACTTCGGCTCCTTCGAACGGGACGAGCCGCACCCCTTCGTCGAGGCGATGGTGCGCTGCCTGGACTGGGCGATGACCCGGCTCACCCGCGACCCGCAGCTCGACCACAGCGAGCGCGACGCCGCGTTCCGGGTCGAGGCCGACTATCTGGCCGGGGTGGTGGACGAGGTGATCGCCGCCCGGGCCGGGAGCGGCGAGCAGGGCCCGGCCGAGGACCTGCTCGGGCTGATGCTCGGCGCGGTGCACCCCGTCGACGGCACCCGGCTGGACATGGAGAACATCCGCAACCAGGTGATCACCTTCCTGATCGCCGGTCACGAGACCACCTCGGGCGCGCTCTCCTTCGCGCTGTACTACCTGTCCAAGCACCCCTCCGAACTCCGGCGCCTCCAGCGGGAGGTGGACGCACTCTGGGGCGACCAGGCCGACCCGGAGCCCTCGTACGAGGACGTCGGACGGCTGCGTCACACCCGTCAGGTGCTCAACGAGGCGTTGCGGCTGTGGCCGACGGCGCCCCAGTTCAGCCGGGAGGCGCGCGAGGAGACCCTGCTCGGCGGGCGGATCCCGGTGCGCCCCGGGCAGCCGATCTTCGTGGTGACCCCGATGCTGCACCGCGACCCGGCCTGGGGTGACAACCCGGAGCTGTTCGACCCGTCCCGGTTCGACCCCGAGCGCGAGGAGGCCCGCTCGCCGCACGCCTTCAAGCCTTTCGGCACCGGCGAACGCGCGTGCATCGGGCGGCAGTTCGCGCTGCACGAGGCCACCATGCTGCTGGCCATGCTGGTCCACCGCTACCGGTTGATCGACCACGCCGACTACCGGCTGACCATCAAGCAGACCCTCACCATCAAGCCCGACGAGTTCACCCTCGCCCTCGCCCCGCGCACCCCCGCGCCCGCGGCGCAGTCGGTCGAGAGCGCGGCCGCCGCCGATCGGGCCGCTCGGTCCGAGCTCCCCGGCCGGGTCCGCCAGGGGACCGGCCTGCTGCTCCTGCACGGCTCCAACTACGGCGCCTGTCGCGAGTTCTCGCGCCAACTCGCGGACGTCGCCTCCGAACTCGGCTGCGCCACCGAGGTCGCCCCGCTGGACGCCTACGCGGACGGCCTGCCCACCGACCGCCCGGTGGTGATCACCGCGGCCTCGTACAACGGGCAGCCGACCGACGACGCGGCCGTGTTCGTCCGCCGGCTGCAGGAGGACGGGGCGGCCGACGGGGTCGAGTACGCGGTGCTCGGCATCGGCGACCGCACCTACGCCGCCACCTACCAGCGCATCCCCGCCCTGATCGACGACCGGCTCGCCGCCCTCGGCGGCACCCGGCTGCTGGCCCGTGCCGAGGCCGACGCCTCCGGGGACCTGGCCGGTGTGGTTCGGGCGTTCACCGAGGCGCTGGGCGTCGCCCTGCTGGAACGCTACGGGGACGCCGACGCCCCGGCCGTTCGGCAGGAGGAGGCCGCGTACACGGTGGCCGAGCTGGTCGGCGGCTCGCTGGACGCGTTGGCCGCCCGGCACGGCATGGGCGAGCTGACCGTCACCGCCGTCGACAGCCTGACCGACCCGGCGTACCACCGGGTGAAGCGGCTGGTCCGGCTGGCCCTGCCGGAGGGGGTGGACTACCGGACCGCCGATCACCTCACCGTGCTCCCGGCCAACGACCCGGAGCTGGTCGAGCGCGCCGCCAAGCTGTTCGGCGCCGACCTCGACACCGTGCTCTCCATCACGCCGCACCGGCGTACCGGCCTGGCCGTGGACCGCCCGCTGACGGTGCGCGAACTGCTCACCCACCAGGTCGAGTTGCAGGACCGGCCGAGCGCCGATCAGCGTGCCGTGCTGGCCGGGCTCAACCCCTGCCCGCCGGAGCAGGCCGCGCTGCGGGCGCTGCCCGCCGACGACGCGCGCACCCTGCTGGACCTGATCGAGGACCACCCGGCGCTGCGGGAGCGGCTGAGCTGGCCGGTGCTGCTGGAGCTGTTGCCGCCGATCCGGCCGCGGCACTACTCGATCTCCTCCTCGCCCGCCGGTGACGCGGGGCGGGTCGACCTGATGGTCTCGGTGCTGAGCGCGCCGGCCCGCTCGGGCCGGGGCACCTTCCGGGGCACCGGCTCCGGCTACCTCGACCGGGTGGCCGTCGGCGACACCGTGCGCGCCCGAGTGCAGCCGTGCCGGGAGGTGTTCCGGATCGGCCACGACACCCCGGTGATCATGATCGCGGCCGGGACCGGCCTGGCGCCCTTCCGCGGGGCGGTCGCCGACCGGTGCGCGCTGGTCGACGGCGGCGGCGAACTCGCCCCGGCGCTGCTGTACTTCGGCTGCGACGACCCGGAGGCGGACTACCTGCACCGGGCCGAGCTGGAAGCGGCCGAACGGGCCGGCGCGGTCTCGATGCGGCCCGCGTTCAGCGAGCGGCCGGTGGACGGGCAGCGCTTCGTCCAGGACCGCATCGCCGTCGAGGCGGCGGAGGTCTGGGAGCTGCTGGCGGCCGGCGCGGAGGTGTACGTCTGCGGCGACGGTGCCCGGATGGCGCCAGGCGTGCGGGACGCGTTCCGGGCGCTCTACCGGCAGCGCACGCCGGGGGCGGACGAGCAGCAGGCGCGGGACTGGCTGCAGGGGCTGGTCGAGGGCGGCCGCTACGTCGAGGACGTGTACGCGGGCTGAGCCCCGCACACCGGGGTCGGGGGGCCGCCGGGGCGCAGCCGCCGGGGGGGAGGGAG
>NZ_JBSFJV010000101.1:0-26146 GCF_053598235.1 Kitasatospora sp. NPDC001159 | reverse complement strand
CGTGGGGTGGGGGCGGTGGGTGCCCGTCCTCCCCCACCCGTCCCCGACCGTTTTCTCGATCAGGAACTGATCAGTCTCTGATCGGGCTGATCGGAGACTGATCAGACCAGGATTTTCTCCTTGGCCTTCTGGTACTCCTCGTCGGAGATGGCGCCTTTCTCCTTCAGGTTCGCCAGCGTCGCCAGGTCGTCGACATGGCTGCGGCCGCCGGCGCCCGTGCCCGAGTCCGGCGCGGTCGAGGCCGCTTCCTGGACGTAGGCCTTGAACGCCGCCTCGGCCTTCTGGGCCTGTTCGATGTCCCGCTGCCCCATGCTCTGGCCTCGGGCGATGAGGTACGCCAGGATGCCGATCAGGGGCAGGAAGATCACCAGGACCAGCCAGCCGGCCTTGCCCCAGCCGCCCAGGTCGTGGCTGCGGAAGATGTCCGTGATGATCTTGAACAGCAGGAAGAACCAGAGCACCCAGAGGAACAGCTCCAGCATCGTCCAGAAGATGTTGAGCAGCGGGTAGTCCGCGGCCAGCGATACGGCCAACGAGTAGGTGTCCATGGCTGAGTCATATCAGCACAAAACAGACATCGGCGCCTAGTGTTCCGCCATTCCAGTGATCTTTGGGGCCTCGGGAATGCCCGGCCGGAGGGCCGACGGGACTGCCTCAGCCCCGACCGGCCCGCTCGCGCAGCTCCACCGCGAGCCCGATCAGCTCGCCCCACCACGCGTCGTGCCCGGTGAGCAGCAGCCGCTGCGCCTCGGCGGCCGGGACGGCCCGGACCTCGACCACCTGCTCGCCGTCCGCGGGGTTGGTCGGCGTGGAGTCCAGCGCGACCTCGCCCCAGCCCCACAGCCAGGCCTTCTCCGGATGCGGCTGCCACGGCCGGTACGGCACCGGGTCGTCGGTGCGGCAGCGGTGCGCGCCCAGCCAGGCCGGCTCGCCGAGCAGCCGGGCACCGGCCTCCTCGCGCAGTTCGCGCGTCAGGCAGGCGGCGACGGACTCGTCCTGCTCCCGGGTGCCGCCGGGCAGGAACCAGTGGTCCCGGTCGTCGCGGCACAGCACCACGCCGCCGTCCGCGAAGCCGACCAGGTGGATGTTGGTGACCAGGTCGTCCGGCGGCAGCACGGTGGAGAACTGCGCGTCGTAGCGGCCCCAGGCCCAGTACTGCGGCGCGTGCAACGTCGGGAACAGGGCGGCGAGTTCGGCGGCTCTGGCGGAGGTGTCGGTGCGGCCCGTGGTGTCTGTCATTCGGAGATCGTAGTGCCGGCCGGGAAACGGCGGGGGGCGCTCTGGTGGACGAGGGTGATGTCGGAGGTGGAAATGGCACGCGGCCGGTGGCGCGCCGGTTCGGCCGGAGCGCCGTGCTCCTCCATCTCGTCCAGGTAGCCGTTGACGATGTCCTGCAGTTATGTGAATCCGTCGAACTGTTCCCACTATCGAGTGAGATGGAGGATTGTCATGCGAATTATCCTGACTGGTACGGAGGTTGACGGTCAGCTGGTGTCGCCCGGCGAGACCAGCCCGGTCTCATAGGCGAGCACCACCGCCTGGGCCCGGTCGCGCAGGTCCAACTTGGCGAAGATCCGGGCGACATGCGTCTTCACCGTGGACTCGCTCAGGGTCAGTTCGGTCGCCAGCTCGGTGTTGGACAGACCGCGTCCGAGCAGCCCGAGCACCTCCACCTCGCGCGGGGTGAGCGGTGCGAGGTCGCGGTGCAGCCGGGGCGAGTCCCCGCCGCGGGCGGCGGGGTGCGGGGCGCCGGCCGCGAAGCGCCCGACCAGCCGGCGGGTGATCGAGGGGGCGAGCAGGGCGTCGCCGGTGTCCACCAGCCGTACGGCGGCGGCGAGATGGGCCGAGGTGACGTCCTTGAGCAGGAAGCCGCTGGCCCCCGCGGACAGCGCGGCGTAGACGTAGTGGTCGAGGTCGAAGGTGGTCAGCATGATCACCCGGCAGTCGGGGGCTTGGGCCAGGATGCGGCGGGCGGCCTCCAGGCCGTCCATGACCGGCATCCGGATGTCCAGCAGGGCCACGTCGGGCCGGTGCAGCACGGTTGCGGCCACCGCCTCGGCGCCGTCGGAGGCCTCCGCGACCACGTCGATGCCGCGTGCGGTGAGGATCATCCGGAAGCCGGTGCGGACCAGCTCCTGGTCGTCGGCGATCACCACCCGGGGGCGGCGCTGCTCGGTCGGTTCCACGGTCGCCCCCGTCACGGCCGGTCCAGCGGGATGCGGGCGCGCACCCGGTAGCCGCCGCCGATCCGGCGCCGGGCGTCCAGGTCCCCGCCGTACACCGCGACCCGCTCGCGCAGGCCGATCAGCCCGCGCCCGGCGCCGTCCGGCTCCGGCCGGTCCTTGCGCACGGGCGCGGCGGGCGCGCCGGAGAGCACGCTCGGCCCGCTGTTCAGCACCTCCACCCGCAGGTAGTGGTCCGCGTACCGCACCGTCACCTCAGCCGTCACCCCGTCCCCGTGCTTGAGCGCGTTGGTCAGCGCCTCCTGGATGATCCGGTACGCCGTCACGTCGATGCCACCGGGCAGCGTCCTCGGCTCGCCGGAGATCCTGACGTCCACCGCCAGCCCGGCGAAGGCGAACCGGTCGATCAGCGGGCTCAGCCGGCTCAGGCTCGGCTGCGGCGAGAAACCCTCCGGCTCCGGCTCCTCGGTGCCGTCCGCGGCCGGGGCGAGCAGGCCCAGCAGGTGCCGCAGCTCGGTCATGGTGTCCCGGCCGGCCGCTTCGACCGCGCCCATCGCGGCCGCCGCCTCCTCCGGCATGCTCGCCAGCACCTCGCGCGCGGCCCCGGCCTGTACCACCATCAGGCTCACGTTGTGGCTGACGATGTCGTGCAACTCGGCCGCGATCCGCGCCCGTTCGGCGTCCACGGCGGCGCTGGCGGCGCTCTCCCGCTCCCGCTCCAGCAGCCAGCCGCGCTCACCGATGGCCTCCCGGTACAGCCGCCGCGCCCGTACCAGTGCGACGCCCAGCCACCCGGCGCCCACGCAGGCCGCAGCCGCCACCGCGATCGCGGCCCATTCCGTCCCCGTTCCCCACACGAGGGCTAGCCTCCCAGGTCAGCGCTTGATCGACATCATCCGGGGGTGCCGCCACCGTACATCCCCGGTACTACGGCCGCCTGCGGTTACACCCGGGGTGGGACGCCCGGCCGGGGCGGGCGCACCTACCGTCGTCGACCATGAGCAACGACCACGACGGGACCGCCCGGCCGGACGACGCGCAGGTCGTCGTCGAGCTGTCCGGGGTGCACAAGGAGTTCGGCGACGCCAAGGCGCTCGACGGCGTCGACCTGCGGATCCGGGCGGGCGAGGCGGTCGCCGTGATGGGCCCCTCGGGGTGCGGCAAGTCCACCCTGCTGAACATGGTGGCCGGACTGGACCGGCCCAGCTCCGGCACCGTGCGGGTGCAGGGGCAGGACCTCGGGCAGCTGAACGAGAACGGGCTGGCCCTCTTCCGCCGCCGCCACATCGGCATGATCTTCCAGTTCTTCAACCTGATCGACGACCTCCCGGCCCTCGACAACGTCGCGCTGGCCGCCCAGCTGACCGGCACCACCGCCCGCCAGGCGCGCCGCCGGGCCCTGGAGCTGCTGGACGAACTGGGCGTCGCCCACCGCAAGGACGTCTACCCGGCCTCGCTCAGCGGCGGCGAACGCCAGCGCGTCGCGGTGGCCCGCGCCCTGATGAACCGCCCGGCGCTGCTGCTCGCCGACGAGCCGACCGGCGCGCTGGACAGCCGCTCGGGCGAGCAGGTGATGGACCTCCTGATCGACCTCAACCAGATCGGGCAGACCCTGCTGATCGTCACCCACGACCCCAACCTGGCCACCCGCTGTGCCAGCCGGCTGGTCGAGGTCGCGGACGGCAAGGTGGCGCGCGAGCGGATGCTGGAGGCGCAGTCGTGAGTGGTGCGGTTTGGCGCGCCTCGCGGGCGGCGGTGAAACGCCGCCGGGTGCAGACCATCGTGATCGGCCTGGTCGTCTTCTGCTCCACCGCGACGGTACTGCTCGCGCTGGCGGTGATCAGTGCCGCCCGGGCCCCGTTCGACACCGCCTTCGAGGCCGAGCACGGCGCGCACGTCACCGCCCTGTTCGACCCGGCCAAGGCCTCGGCGGAGCAACTGGCCGCCACCGCCCACCGACCGGGCGTCGAGGCGGCCGCCGGGCCCTTCGACGAGGCTGTGGTGACCATCCCCACCGACTGGGTCGGCCACGCGCCGGGCCCACTGACCCTGGTCGGCCGGCCTGACCCCGCGGCCGCGCCGGTGGACCGGGTGGAGGTGCTGGCGGGCCGCTGGGCCACCGCACCCGGCGAGGTGGTCATCGACACCCCCGGGGGCGGGTCGGCGAAGTACCTCGGCACGCCGATCACCACCAGCACCGGGCTCAAGCTCACCATCGTCGGCTTCGCGACCGACATGAGCCAGTCCGCCGGCGGCTGGGTCACCCCCGAGCAGGCGGCCGCCCTGCACCCCACCGGGCGGCAGATGCTCTACCGCTTCACCGGCGCGGCCACCGAGCGGCAGCTGACCGCCTCGCTCGCCGACACCACCGAGGGCCTGCCCAAGGACGCCGTCGCCAGCGGGCAGTCCTACCTGGTGCTCAAGCAGGCCTTCTCGGCCGGCGCCGACGCCTACCTGCCGCTGATGACGGTCTTCGGCGTGCTCGGCCTGATCGTCGCCGCGCTGATCGTCGGCAACGTGGTGAGCGGTGCAGTGGTCTCCGGCTACCGGCACATCGGGGTGCTCAAGTCGATCGGCTTCACCCCGCGCCAGGTGGTCACGGTCTACTTGACCATGGTCTCGGTGCCCGCCGTCGTCGGCACGATCCTCGGTACGGCGGCCGGCTGGGCGGCTTCGTACCCGATCCTCCAGACCGCCTTCTCCGGGATCGCGACCGGCACCGCCGTGATCGAGCCGGCCGGCTGGCTGCCCGTCGCCACCCTGATCAGCGTCCCGCTGCTGGTCGCCCTCGCCGCGCTCGTCCCCGCCGCGCGCGCCCGCCGGCTCTCCGCCGCCCAGGCCATCTCGGCCGGCAGCGCGCCGCGCACCGGGCGCGGGCTGAAGGTCCAGCGCTGGCTGAGCGGCACCCGGCTGCCGCGCGCCGTCAGCCTCGGCCTCGGCCAGCCCTTCGCCCGTCCGGCCCGCACCGCGCTGACCATGGCGGCGATCGTGCTCGGCGTGGTCACCGTGACCGTGACCACCGGGGTGAGCAGCACCCTGGCCAAGACCATGGCCGCGCCCGACGGCAGGACCCACATCGACGTGCAGACCAGTGTCTTCTCGGGCAACAAGATCGCGCCCCGGCTGACCCCGGAGCAGACCGAGGCGATGCTGCACAGCACTCCCGGCGCCGAGCGGGTCTCCGTCCGCGGGCTGGTCCGGATCGGCATCGTCGGCCAGCCCCAGCCCGTCTTCGCCAACTTCTACGGCGGCGACGACATGGCCGACCACCGGCGGCTCGACGTGGTCAAGGGCCGCCAGGCGACCGGGCTGAACGAGATCGAGGCCGGACCGGCCTTCCTCGACCAGCACGGGGTCAAGCTCGGTGACCGGCTCACCCTGATTCTGGACGGCCGTCAGACGACCGTCACCCTCGTCGGCGAGGAGGTCCAGGGCAACCCCAACGCGATCTCCTCCAACGCGGCCACCGCGGCCCTGCTCACCTCCGACCCGCACGTGGTCGAGTACGACGTGCGGCTCGCCGACGGCGCCGACGCCGCGGCGTACCAGAAGGCGGTCACGGCCGCCGACCCGAGCCTCTCGCCCTCGATCGTCACGCCAGGCACGGAAGGGTCCGTCGTCGCGATCCGGACCTTCAGCACGACCTTCTCCGTCCTGCTGTCGGTGGTCGCCGCGCTCGGCGTCTTCAACACCCTGCTGCTCACCATCCGTGAGCGCCGCCGCGACCTCGGCATGCTGAAGTCGATCGGGATGACGCCCCGGCAGGTCGTCGGGATGACGGTCACCTCGGTGGCCTGGCAGGGCGTGGCCAGCGGGATCATCGGCATCCCGCTCGGGATCCTGGTGCACCGGCTGATCGTCGAGAACGTCCGGATCATCGACTTCCCCGAGTCGACGATCGACGTCTGGGGCGCCCCGCTGCTCACCGGCCTCGCCCTCGCGGGCGTCGTGATCGCCGTCCTCGGCGCGCTCGTCCCGGCCCGCTCGGCGGCCCGGCTGCCGATCGCGGAAGTGCTGCACAACGAGTGACGTCCGGCAGGTTGGGGACGGCCGGGCGGGGAACCGTCCGGCCGCCCGTCGCGTCCCAACTCCCGCTGCTGTCAAGGGAAGCGGGGGAGTCGAATGTTCGCCAGCCGTTCACGTCCGGGCCATCGGGCGCTCGCCACGGTGGGTGGCGTCGTGCTGTTCCGGCTCGGGCAGAGCCTGCCGCTGCCCGGCGTCGACCCGGCGGTCCTCCGCCGGGTCGCGGACCGTACGCTGCCGGGCGACCAACTGCGCGGCCTGGCCGACCTGGTGACCGGCGGCGGGCTGTACCGGCTGGCGCTGCTCCCGTTCGGCGTCCTGCTGGTGTTCCTCGCCCGCCCGCTCGTCCTGGCCCTCACCCGGCTGCACCCCCGGCTCGCGGCCCTGCGCCCCGAACAGCTGGACGGCAGCCGCGCCGGAATGCGGCTGCTCGAAGGCCGTACCACCCTCGTCCTCGGCCTGCTCGGCGGCCTGGCCCTCGGGCTCGCCGCCGACACCGGCCGGCTGCTGCCGGGCGCGGCCGCCGGGGACGGCGTGCTGCGGCTGCACGGCGCGCTCGCCGTAGCCCTGATCACCGGGTGCACCGCGGCCGGTGCGATGGCGGTGCTGGGGCTCGCCCGGTGGATGAGCCGGCGCGGGCTCGGTGACGGGGTCTCGGTGCTGCTGTTCGCCCAGGTCCTCGCCGTCCTGCCCGGCCAACTGTGGGCCGTGGAGGAGGAGTCCGGACCCGGAGCCTACGCGCTGGTGCTGGCGGCGGCGCTGCTCGGCCTGCTGGCGACCACCGCGCTGGTGATCGCCGGGCGCAAGGGCGAGCGGCGCGTCCCCGTCCAGTACGCGCGGCACATGACCGGGGTGCGGTCGGGCGGCGAGGCGCGCCACCTGCCGCTGGTGCTCAGCCATCGCGGGTTCATCCCGGCGGTGACCGCTGCCCTGCTGCTCGCCCCCTTCCCGCTGCCCCGGCTGCCGTACCTCGCCCTGCTGTTCGCGCTCGCCGCCGCCGGCGCCTGGCTGGCCGTGCTGGCCGGGCGGTCCGTGCTGACCGGCGCCGACGTGATGATCCGCGCCGGGGCGTTCGTCCCCGGCGTCCGGTCCGGCCGTCCGACGATCGACTTCCTGGCCTACCTGCGCGGGCGACTCGCCGTCGCCGAGGTGCTCGGCACCGGCCTGGTCGCCGTGCTGCCCACGCTCGCACTGACCGCCGTCGGCGCGGCCGACGGGTACGGCTTCAGCGGCGCGAGCCTGCTGGTGGCGGCCGGTACGGCGCTCGGTACGGTCGGGCCCCTGATGCGGGACGTCCAGCGGGCGGCGACGCCCCGGCGGTACGCCGAATACCTGACGAGCAGTCAGCCGTGACCGTCGGAGCGCCTATCATCGCGCCATGGCCACCGCTGAGCTGATCCGCATCGTCTCCCGCTCCTCACCCATGGCACTCGCCCAGGTCGAGCGGGTCCGCACCGAACTCGCCGCCCTGCACCCGGGTCTGCGCACCGAGGTGGTGCCGGTCACCACCTCCGGCGACCGCTGGACCGGCGACCTCGCCAAGCTGGGCGGCAAGGGCGCGTTCACCAAGGAGGTCGACGCCGCGCTGCTCGCCGGGGAGGCCGACGTCGCCGTGCACTGCCTCAAGGACGTACCCGCCGACCGCCCGCTGCCCGCCGGCACCGTCTTCGCCGCCTACCTGCGCCGCGACGACATCCGCGACGCCCTGGTCCACCCCGGCGGCCTGACCCTGGCCGAACTCCCGCCCGGCATCCGGCTCGGCACCTCCTCCGTCCGCCGGGTCGCCCAACTCGCCGCCTCCCACCCGCACCTGGAGTGCGTCCCGATCCGCGGCAACGCCAACAGCCGGCTCGCCAAGCTGTCGGCGGGGGACGTGGACGCGCTGCTGCTCGCCGTCTCCGGCCTGGAGCGGATCGGCGAGCAGGCCCGGATCACCGAGGTCCTCGGCGTCGAGGAGATGTGCCCGCCGATCGGCGCCGGCATCCTCGTCCTGCAGTGCCGCGAGGACGACGCCGCGACCATCGAGGCCGTCACCGGCCTCGGCCACCACGACACCTGGCGCGAGGCGGCGGCCGAGCGGATGTTCCTGCACGTGCTGCAGGGCCACTGCAACAGCCCGATCTCCGGCTACGCCAAGGCCGAGGCGGACGGCCGCCTCTCGCTGCGCGGCCGGGTCTTCACCCCGGACGGCAAGCGGGTGCTGGACGCCCACGAGTGGGCGGGCGCGCTCAGCCCGGAGGACCTCGGCACCTCGGTGGCGCTGGCGCTCAAGCGGCAGGGGGCGCAGGAGCTGATCGCCTCGATCCCGCACTGAGGCCGCTCCTGGTCCCGGGGTTGTGAACTGCTGGGAATCAAGGTCGTTCTGACGTGCATGAGTGTCCACGGGTGTGTTTTCGATCGTGGCCTGTCGGGTGGCTGAGGCGATTGTCAGTGGGGTGTGTGAGGGTGGTGGCGCTGACCGTGAAGGGGGGATGACGCGGCTGAGCCGAAGAAGAGGCTCCGGCGGATCGACGTGCCGTTCGTCTCCCGCGGGCGAGCAGCGGTACCTGATCGTGCGGTGATTCCGGCCCCCGGTGGGCGAGAACCGAGCGGGTGTTCGGGGCGTCCGTTGAGGCGTGATCAGTGCGGTGCTCGGCGGGATGCCGAATTTCTGGCCCGGGCTGCTGCTCTCGCTGGTGCCGGCGGCTCTGCTGAACCGGCCGGTGGGGCGGCTGCTGCGGGCCCACTGGGTGGTGGGCTTCCTGCTGCTGCTCGGACTCGGCGGGGTCGTCGTGGCGACACTGCTGCCGGAGGCGTTCCAGCTGTCGGAGGACGTCGTGCGGCACTGCACGGTGCGGGGCGGGCGGCCGCGCTCGCCGCACGAACTGCTGCACGTGCGGCACATCGAGCTCAAGCTGGCGACCTACGCCCCGGTGGGCTTCGCGGCCGCCCTGGCCGGGACGCGGCGGCGGGCGGCGGTGACGCTGCTGGGCGCCGCCGTGTTGCCGTTCGGGGTGTCGGTGCTGCAGTACGCGGTGCCGGCGATCGGGCGGGCGTGCGATGTGCAGGACGTCTGGGACGGGGTGCAGGGTGTCGTGCTGGGGGCGGCGGTGGGGCTGCTGGTCGGGCCGGTGCTGCGGGCGGTGACCAGGTCCCGGGCGCGCTCGCGGGCGGCCTGACGAGGCGCCCGACTACTGGTCGAGCAGTGGGAACAGGCGCGTCACGGCGGCGACCGGACGGGCTCCGGCGGGCCGGGCGGCCGGGTCGTCGTCGCGGCCGCGGTAGCGGGCGAGCACCTGCCGGACGGCTTCGCCGACGGCGGTCAGTTCCTCGGGGGTCAGGTAGACGACGGCGCTGAAGGCCTCGTCCTGCCGCCAGTCGGCCGGGGCCCCGGCGCGCCGGGCCAGCCAGCGTTGGTAGCTCTCGTCCTCCAGGCCTCGGGCCAGTTCGCCGAACTCGGCGTCTTCGGGCGCCGGTTCGGCCTGTGGAAGCCGCCACGGCCGGGCCCGCCCGTCGACGGCCGGCGCCGCCTCGATCAGCCCGTACCGGGCCAGTTGCCGCAGGTGGAACGAGCACAGGCCCGAGCTGTACCCGAGCCGGGCGGCCGCTTCCGTGGAGGTGACGGTGCCGCGCTCGGCGAGCAGCCCCAGCAGCGCGGTGCGGACGGCGTGCTCGGGGAGCGGGCCGGTTCTCACGAGGTCTTCGGTCACTTTGCAAAGTCTGCTACTTTGCAAAGCTGACAGCAAATCCGTCGAGGGAGCACCCGTGTCAGAGCTGCGCGAACGCCCGACCGTCCTGCGGATCACCGAGGTGGGGGAGGAGATCCTCCAGCGCACCTGCCGCCCGGCGACGGAGGAGGACTTCGGCAGCGAGAGCCTGGCCCGGCTCGTCGAGTCCATGTTCACCACCATGTACGTCGCCGACGGCTGTGGCCTCGCCGCCAACCAGGTGGACGTGGACCTGCGCCTGTTCGTCTACGACTGCACCGACGAGGAGGGCGTCCGGCACGTCGGCCACGTGCTCAACCCGGTGGTCGACGAGCAGGAGCCCGGCCGCCGCCTGATCGAGGACACCGAGGGCTGCCTCTCCGTACCCGGCGCCAGCACCCGACTCGCCCGCCCGGCCCACGCGGTGGTGCGCGGCGTCGACCAGCACGGCACCCCGGTCACGATCGAGGGCACCGGCTACTTCGCCCGCTGCCTCCAGCACGAGACCGACCACCTGAACGGCCACCTGTACATCGACCGGCTCTCCGCCCGCGACCGGAAGCGGATGATGAAGCAGACCGCGGACCGCCGCGAGAAGGTGTTCGCCGAGCGCGCCGCCAAGGCGACCAGGACGGTTGACACCGGCGCTGGGGTGACGCGGTGACCGAACCCGCTCACCTTGCCGCCGTCCGGGAGTCGTACGACACCCTCGCCGCCGACTACCTCCGCCTCGTCGTCCCGCCGGAGGGCATGGATCCGGTCTCGAGGGCGATGCTCGCCGCCTTCGCCGAGCTGGTCCGGGAGTCGGGCGGCGGTGAGGTCGCCGACCTCGGGTGCGGGCCGGGGCGGGTGACGGCGTACCTGGGCGGTCTCGGCCTGTCGGCTTTCGGCGTCGACGTGTCGGGTGAGATGGTCGCCCTCGCCCGTCGGGCCTACCCCCGACTGCGCTTCCTGCGCGGCTCGATGGCCGCCCTCGACGTTGCCGACGGCGCCCTCGGCGGCATCCTCGCCTGGTACTCCGTCCACCACACCCCGCCGGAGCGACTGCCGCAGTTGTTCGCCGAGTTCGCTCGGGTCCTCGCCCCCGGCGGTCACCTGCTGTTGGGTGGCCACGCCGGTGACGCCCGGCTGTGCCCGGCGGAGGCGTACGGCCACCCGGTGTCGTACGCCGCGCACCTGGTTCCGGCAGGCCGCCTCGCCGGGCTGCTGGAGCAGGCCGGCTTCACGGTCACGACCCGGCTCGAACAGCCGAACCCGCGGCACGTGGATCGGTCCTATGTGTGCATTCTGGCGCGCCTCGAAGGCGGTGCCCCCGAGAACGTCATCGTCGACCGCGTGGTCACCGACAGCAGCTGAACCCGGCTGGAGCGCGGCCATCGGTGTCCTGCTGCCCGGCACCCGGGCTGACGCCCTCGTCCGCCCTCAGGGGCGGAACACGGACGGGTGCGGAGCCGCTTCCCGGCCCTGGTTGCCGGGCATGTGTCGGCGGCGCAGGCTGGAAGAACCCAAGGGGCCCGGTGTGCCGGGCCAGGAGGTGAGGTTCGCGATGAGCAGGCTTGAGGAACAGATCACCATAGATGCCCCCGCGCAGGAGGTCTGGGGTCGGCTGCACGACGTCGAGGCCTATCCGACGTTCATCGACGGCATCCAACGTGCTTATGCGCCCAGCAGCAACCGCGCCCGTCTGGACGTGCGGGCCGGCGAGGTGCAGCGGGAGTTCGATGCCGTTCTCACCGACCGGGGCAACGAGCAGGTCCTCGCCTGGGAGACGCAGGGCAGTCCGGAGCTGAAGGGCACACTCTCGGTGCGGTCACTGGACCGGGACCACAGCCAGCTGCAGGTGCAGGTGGAGTACGAGCCGGAGGCCATCCACGACACCTTCGGCGGACCGCGGGGCATGGCCCAGGTCCACCGGATCGAGAACACCGTCCGGGGCGACCTGGAGCAGTTCAAGAACCTGGTGGAGTCGGAGCGGTAGCCGTCCGGCGTGAAGCCGGAGAACATCGGAGCGGCGGCGAACCCCGGGTGGTGACCAGTGCGGCGAACCACTCGGGGTGCCCCGCCGCCCACCTGGAACCGCCCCCGGGCTGACCCGGACTTCCTCCTCCGTGCGTGCCACGACTCCCGGTCGGCTCTCGCGGGGGAGGGGACTCGTCCGGGCGCCCTGATCAGTCGGCCGGGCGGTCCTCGGCCAGCAGTGCCGTCACCCCGTGACGGGCGCGGTAGCCGAGCACCGCACGCGCCCGCGCCGACACGTACACCCGGTCGATCGATGTCAGCAACGTCCATCCGTACCGGCCGAAGCCGGCCGCCACCTCGGGGGCCCGCTGCCTGATGAGCGCGGCGGGGTCGTGCCGCAGTTGCCGCAGGTCCTCCTTCCGCCACGGGTACGGGCCGGCGATGTTCAGCACTCCGCCCGCCTCCTGGGGCCCTGGACGGCGAGCAGGTGGGCCTCCGCCACGTCGGCGATGTCCACACCCCGGTAGAGCCGGTGCCGTGCCTGGACCGCCGGCGGTTCGGGGAAACAGCAGGCGATGCGCAGACACACCGTGCTCATCGCGCCCGCCGCGCCGAGCACCAGGCGTTCGGCCGCGCGTTTCGTCTCGTCGTAGATGTCGCGCGGACGACAGGTGACGTCCTCGGTGATCCAGACCGCCGCATCCGTCGGCTCCAGCGCGTACCCGTACACCGAGGTCGAGCTCGTGTGGACGACACGGCGCACTCCCGCGGCGGACGACGCGTCCAGCAGGTCCCGGGTCGCCAGGACGTTGATCTCGCGGAACTCGTCGTCCGGGCGCACGCCGACGTGCGGCGCGTGCAGAGCCGCCGTGTGGACGACCGCCCCTGCCCCGGACAGCACATGACGCCACGCCCCGGGGTCGCGCAGGTCCGCCACCACGGACGTGCCGGGGGACGGCAGACGATCGACGCCGACGACCGGGTGGCCCGCGGCTCTCAGCCGACGCACGATCGCCGAACCGACCGACCCGGCGCTGCCGGTCACTACGACATGCCTCGGCTGCTGCATCGTGAACCCTCCCCAGGCGACCTGTGACGGCATGACCCGTCCTCCTGAGCCTAGGAGCTCGGGGTGATCCCTGACAGAACATCAGGGATCACCGGGGCCCCGACCCTGATGATCTCGGCGTCCGGGTTCGGGAGACTCGTCGTGCGGGCCGGGAAACGACCACCGGTCCGGATGACGATCAGTCTGGAGATGGACCGCACGTGAACGCCTACACGAACCGCACCCGTTGGGCCGTTGTCGCCGCCGGCGCACTGGCGGCCGCGCTGACGGTCGGGGCGGGCACGCCCGCCCTCGCGGCGACGCCCGCCACCCCGTCCGCCGGTGCGTCCGCGAGTGCGTCCGCGCTGCCGCCGCTGGACCAGGCGGCCATCCGGGCCGCTCTCGCCAAGCGGCCCGCTGCCGACGTCTCGGCCGCCTTCGTGCGCGTCACCGGCTCCGGCGGGCGGTTCGAGGGCACCTCGGGGGAGGACGGCACGGACATCGACCCGCACGGCAGGTTCCGGATCGGGTCGATCTCGAAGGTCTTCACCGCCACCGTCGTCCTCCAGCTCGCCGCCGAGGGCCGGATCGACCTGGACGGCAGCGTCCAGCAGTACCTTCCGGACTTCCCCTACGCGGCGGTCAAGGTCGGCCAGCTGCTCAACCACACCAGCGGACTGCCCAGCGGCTCCAACGTGCCCTGGGGCGACGGCACCACCACCTGGTTCGCCGAGCACCGCTTCGACTCGTTCACCCCCGAGCAGGTCCTCGCCACGATGGCAGGCCAGCCGTTGGGCTTCCAGCCGGGCACCGCCCAGCAGTACAACGGCATGAACACCTTCGTCGCCGGGCTGATCGTCGAGAAGGTCACCGGCAACAGCTACGCCGACGAGCTGCGCGAGCGGATCATCCGCCCGCTCGGCCTGCACGACACCTCGCTCCCGGACGCCGACGACCCGGAGCTGCGGCACCCCGCCACCCACCCGTACCTGACCGTCCCCGACGCGGACGGCGGCTCGCACCGCGTGGACGTGACCGAGCAGAGCCCCTGGCCCTGGGCCGAGGGCGGCATGATCTCCAGCGCCCCCGACCTGGACCGCTTCATGACCGTCCTGTTCCGGGGGCGCCTCCTCCCGTCGGCCGAGCAGGAGAAGCTGTTCACCGTTCCCGACGTGCCCGTCGCCGATCACAGCAGCCACTGCCCGGGCGGCAAGGCGTGCATGAGCATGGGGC
The DNA here is from genome assembly GCF_053598235.1 of Kitasatospora sp. NPDC001159. Classification (NCBI taxonomy): domain Bacteria; kingdom Bacillati; phylum Actinomycetota; class Actinomycetes; order Kitasatosporales; family Streptomycetaceae; genus Kitasatospora; species Kitasatospora sp. NPDC001159. Next base: position 12,014 of record NZ_JBSFJV010000101.1, on the reverse strand, counting down.
TTGAGCGCCTTGAGGCCAACGGCGTCGTGGCCTGGGGCAAGACCGGATCCCGCCCCGGCTACACCAGCGGCGTCTTCGCCACCCGCGATCTCGCCCGCAAGGTCGTGTACTCGGTCGACCCGACCGCCCTGAACGGCGCCGAGACCCCGTACGCCCTCGGGCTCCTGGTCACCGCCTTCGGTCTGGGCGCCAAGTCCTGACGGGACGGCAGCTCTGCGGGCCCGCCGGAGCGAGACGGGCCCGCGGGTCTTTGCCGGCGTGACGGCGCCGGCCGCCGCAGTCCTGGGTCTCTGACCGCCCGCCGCCTCCTGCAGGGGAAGTCGGTGCCACCGACTTCCCGCGCGCCTCCACCCGTGTGACGACCGACGGTTGGCTCGCGCGGGGGAGAAGGTCGGGCCCCGCGGTGGAGGTGGGGCCGGGGTGGTGTCCGCGACGGTGGACACATGCTGAAGAACATCCCGGTGGGCGACACCGAGCGCCCCGTCCCCCGTTGGGCCCTGCGTCTCGCCAAGGCCCTCCCGTTCGTCCTCCTGCCGCACTGCCTGTGGCGGCTGCCGTTCGCGTTCGACTTCCGGATGGGTACGGCCGACCCGGCCGCCCCGCCGTACGTGTGGTGGGCCATCCCGTACGTGTTCGGGCTGAGCCTGATCACCGAGACGGTGGCGCTGCTCACCCTGGGGCTGGTCAGCGGCTGGGGCGAGGTGTTCCCGTCCTGGGTGCCGTTCCTGCGGGGGCGCCGGGTGCCGCCGCTCGCGCCGCTCGTCGCGGCGGTGCTGGGCGGGCTGGTCCTGTTCGGCCTGTTCGGCCTCCAGCCGCTCGCGTGGACCGGCGTGCTGAATGAGGTCGGGTTCAGCAACGGGTGGTGGGAGGCCCTGGCCCGGGTCTGCGTCGGCCCGGCCATGCTGTGGGGGCCGATCACCATCGCGCTGGCCGTCTCGTACTACCGCCGCCGTACCCGCATCGCGTGACTTCGGTCGGTGCGCAGGAAGTCGGACCCGCCGACTTCGTGCGCGCGGCCCGTTCGGGGTCAGTGCGTCCGGTAGTACTCGCCGAGCGCCGTGAAGGCGGCCTTCGGCTCCCAGGGGAGCCCGGGGTAGGCGCTGCCGGAGCGCCCCTCGTGGACCTTGACGACGCCGTAGCTGGCCAGGTCGAGGTCCGCGCGCGGGTCGCCGTCCGGGCGGTGGGCGAAGTCGTAGAGCGCGAAGGTGAACACGAACGTGGCGTCGATCCCGCCGGCGTCGAAGGCCTCCAGCAGCTCCCGCAGGTACGCGGCCTGGCCGGGCTCGTCGCGTTCGTAGCTGCCGTTGAGGCGGACCGGGCCGTCGGCGTCGTACTCGACGACGTCCAGGCCGAGCGCGCCCCGGTCGCCCGCGCCCCGGTAGGTGGCCGAGCCGAACTCGGTGATGGCGACCGGCTTGCCCTGCGCCGTCAGGTCGCGGACGCCGGCGGCGAAGCGGTCGGCGACCTCGGCGGAGCGGTAGAGGTCCAGGGAGACCAGGTCGAACGGCGCCCAGTCGACCCGCTCCAGCGGGACGGCGGCGTAGGTGACCGGGCCCTCGAAGTGCTCGCGGACGGTGGCCACCGCCTTTCCGAGGAACGCGTTGACCTTGCCGCTGACCGCGCCGAGGTGCTCGCGCACCCGCTCGGGCCGGGCGAGCAGTGCGATCCGCTCGTCCGTGCTGTCCCCGGGCAGGAAGCCCGGGTTCATCAGACTGAGTTCGGCGCCAGCCACGAACACCACCTTGGCCCCGCGTCGCCGCAGCCGTTCCGCCCGCTCGGCGCAGTCGGCGAACAGCCGCAGCATCGCGTCGCCGGTCAGCTCCAGAGGGTACGGCGAGTACCAGACCTCCAGGCCGAGGGCGGCGGCGTACCCGGCCGCGAGCTCGATCCGATCCGGCTCCCCACCCATGATCCGGACGGCGGTGCAGTGCAGATCATCGCGGATGATTCGTAACTCGCGTTCTACAGCTGCTGGTTCGAACAACTTGCGGGAGTAGGCCCCGCCCCTGACGAAGCCGGTGTCATAGCTGATTCCTTTGGCGCGCATGGTCTCCTGCCTTCGATCGCGGATCGCAAACTTACGGTACGCCCAGTACCGTAGTTGCCGTCGCCCGGGACTGGCAAGAAGGATGGGGCTGCATTCACGAGAGGACGGGACCATGGCCGGGCAGACGCGGCGGCGCGGGGCGGCGCTGGAGGAGGCGATCCTGCGGGCGGCGGTCGCGGAGCTCGCCGAATCCGGGTACGCCGGGCTGGCCATGGACAGGGTCGCCACCCGCGCCGGCACCAACAAGAACGCCATCTACCGCCGCTGGCCCAACCGCCTCGCGCTCGGCATCGCCGGCTACAAGCAGCTCGCCAAGGCCGCGCCGCTCCCCGACACGGGCGAACTGCGCGGTGACGTCCTGGAACTGCTGCGCCAGGCGAACCGGCACTGGAGCTCCCCGCTCGGCGCGATCCTGCGCGAGCTGCTGGCTGCGGCGGGCGGCGCGACGGAGTTCCTGGCGCAGTTGCAGGACCAGTCCGGCGACGCGGCGGCCGCCCCCTGGCTCACCGTCCTGGGCCGCGCGGTCGCCCGCGGCGAGGCGGCCCCCGAGGCGCTGCATCCGAGGGTGGCGACGGTGGCGATGGTGCTGCTGCGCAACGAGTTCGTCGTGCGCGGGGTGCCGACGGCGCCCGACGACGTGCTCGTGGAGATCGTCGACGAGGTGTACCTGCCGCTGGTGCGGCGCCGCGGCCCCCTCGCCTAGACCGCCGCGCTCCCCGTGGCCAGGGAGTCGGCCAGCCGCTCGGCGACGGTCTCGTCCAGCGGGCCGTGGCCGAGCAGGAAGCGGTACCAGAACACCCCGTAGACCTGGTCCACGATCAGGTCCAGGTCGGCGTCCCCGGCCAGTTCGCCGCGTTCGAGGCCCCGGGCGAGGAGGTCGCGCAGGGCGTCGCGCCGGGTTGCGGTGAAGCTCTGCATCAGTTCGGCGAGGTGCGGGTCGCGGGCGGCCTCGCGGGCGAGGGCGCGCAGCGCGGAGGCGGTGGTGCCGCGCTGGGCGGCGTCGAAGGTGGTGGCGATGAAGGCGCGCAGGTCGGTGCGCAGGGCGCCGGTGTCGGGGCCGGAGACGTCCTGGTCGGCGCGGTCGGTGAGGGCGTCGAGCAGCACGGCGCCCTTGGAGGGCCACCAGCGGTACACGGTCTGCTTGCCGACGCCGGCGGTGCGGGCGATGGCGTCGATGGTGACGGGCGTGCCGTCGGACCCGGCGAGCAGGTTCAGTGCGGCGTCCAGGATCGCGCGGTGGGCGGCCTCGTTGCGGCGGCGGCCGGTGTGCGGCCGGGTGGAGGGGGTCTGCTCGGCCTGGGATTCGGTGTCGCTCATCGTGGTCGTCCCTTTCTTCCTGCCCCTGCTTGACAAGACTAGCAGTCTCGACAAACATCATTACCGGAACTAGCGGTCTCGACAAGCTCTCGAACCAGCCGGAAGGACCCCGACCATGAGCACTGCATCGAACCTCTTCGCCGGACAGCGCGTCGTCGTGATGGGCGGCAGCTCGGGCATCGGCGAGGCGGCCGCCACCGCGTTCGCGGCGGACGGCGCCGAGGTCGTGATCACCGGCCGCGACCGTGAGCGGCTTGATGCCGCCGTCGAGCGGATCGGCGGCAAGGCCGGCGGCAAGCGACTGGACGCGACGGACCCGGCGGCCCTCGCCGCCTTCTTCGCCGAGACCGGCACCGTCGACCACCTGGTGGTCGCGGTCAGCGGCGCGGCCGGCAGCGGCCCGTTCGCCCAGCTCGACCTGGCCGACCTCGCTGGCGGCTTCGACGCCAAGTTCTGGCCCCAGGTCCGGGTCCTGCAGTCGGCGCTGCCGCACCTGCGCGGGGACGGCTCGGTCACCCTGATCACCGCCGCCTCCGCCCGCGCCGCCATCCCCGGCACCGCCGGACTGGCCGCCATCAACGGCGCCCTGGAGGCGATGGTCCCGCCGCTCGCGGTCGAACTCGCCCCGCTGCGGGTCAACGCCGTCTCGCCCGGCGTCATCGACACCCCGTGGTGGGACCGCGTCCCCGCCGAGCAGCGCACCGCGCTCTTCGACGGCCTGGCCGCCACCACCCCGGTCGGCCGGGTCGGCCGCCCGGAGGACGTCGCCCGGGCGATCCACATGCTCGCGGCGAACACCTTCGTCACCGGCGTGGTCCTCGACTGCACCGGCGGGGCGAACCTGCCCACCGGCCGCTGAGCACGCGTGAGCATGCCTGAGCACGTCTGAGCGCGCCGTGCCGGTCCGGCCCGGGAAGGATCCCTCCCGGGCCGGACCGACGCGGCGAGCGGGTTGCCCCTACCGCGTCGCTACGCCCCGTCCGTCACCACTCCGCCACCCGGTAGTCCTTCAGGAACACTCCCGACACCGGGTGCCCCGCCTCGCCCCGCACGATCGGGTCGTAGACCCGGGCCGCGCCGTCGACGACGTCCAGCGGGGTGCGGAAGCCGTGGGCGGCGATCCGGGTCTTCTTGGGGGCCGGGTTCTCGTCGGTGATCCAGCCGGTGTCGACGGCGCACATGTGTACGCCCTGGGCGGCGAGTTCGGCCGCGCTGGTGCGGGTGAGCATGTTGAGCGCGGCCTTGGCCATGTTGGTGTGAGGGTGGCGCGAGGTCTTGTTGCGGACGGCGAACCGGCCCTCCACCGCCGTGACGTTGACGATGTAGCGGGCGGGGTGCGGGGAGGCGAGCAGCAGCGGCAGCAGCCGGTCGCAGAGCAGGGCCGGGGCCAGGGCGTTGACCAGTTGGGTCTCCAGCACCTCCGCCGGGTCGAGCGAACCGAGCTTGGCGGACCAGGAGTTGGCGGGCGCGAGGTCGGGCAGCAGTCCGGCCTCGTCGGCGAAGTCCAGCAATGACCCGGCACCCGGAGGGAGTTGGGCGGAAGTTCCGGAGAGCGGCCGGAAGCCGGGGGCATGGGTGATGGCACGGCGGTCGGGCGCGGGCAGTGCTGTGGACTCGCCCGCCGCCAGCAGGGCGTACGACTCCGGCGGGCGGCGCAGGGTCTGCGCGGCGTTGTTGACGAGGATGTCCAGCGGACGCCCGTCGGCCCGAAACTGCTCGGTCAGGCCCAGGACTTGGCGCGGATCGCGGAGGTCGATGCCGACCACGGCCAGCCGGTCCCACCACTGCTCGCTGCCCTGGGCGGCGCGGAAGCGGCGGACGGTGTCCTGCGGGAAGCGGCTGGTGACGATCAGCTCGGCGCCGTCCCGCAACAGCATCAGCGCGAGCTGGAAGCCGATCTTCACCCGCCCGCCGGTGAGCAGCGCCCGGCGTCCGCGCAGGTCGGTGCCGAGGTCCCGGTGGGCGGTGTTGTCGGCCGCGCAGTCCGGGCAGAGCATGTGGTAGAAGCCGTCGACCTGGCGGTAGGCCTGTTTGCAGACGTAGCACCGGCGCGGGATCTGCAGCTCGCCGACCGGTCCGGTGGTGGTCCGGGCGAGCGGCGCGTCCTCGCGGCGGTGCCGGCCGCCGGTCGTGGCGGCGGCGAGCAGCTCGGCGTCGGCCTGCCGGACGGCCTGCTTTGCCTCCTGGCGGCGGCGCTTGCGGCTCTCCACGACGAAGGAGCTGAGCTGCCGCTCGGCGTGCAGCCGGGTGCGGTCGTGGGAGGGGAGTGCGCGCAGCCGGCCGAGGGTGCGGCTGAACGCGGCGAGTTCCTCGGGGGTGAGGCCCGCCGCGCGGGCGGCGTCGCCGGTCGGAAAGATCGTGTTGAGCTGGTCGTGGTCGTCCCGGACCGTCATGTCCGCCCCCTCGTGCCGTACAGGTGGGAGGGACTGTAGTTGACGGTCCGGGGCGATGAGATGCCAATTTCCGCGGGCTCGCAGCCGAGGTGCCGGTGGCCCCCCGACCCACCGGCGCCTCGGACGACCGGCTCAGCCCGCGTACTGGCTGAAGATCTTCGCGAACTCGTACGGCTGCTGCGGGATGTTGGTGCACTTCGACAGCGAGCCGCCGGTGCAGGCGTTGGCGTCCCGGGTGGCGTCCCAGAAGGCCAGCAGGCCGAGGTGGTTCTGCTTGGCGAAGGTCACCAGTTGCTGGGCGGCGGCCTGGTCGTAGATCTGGTGGTCGTCGTTCTCGCCGATCATCGGGGTGACCCCGACCATGTCCCACAGCTGGGCGTCGCTCTTCGCCGGATAGAGCGCCTTGAGCTGGCCGAAGAGCGACTGCGCGGCCTGGACGGCGGCGTTGCCGTAGTCGGCGCCGGACCGGTAGTAGTCCATTGCCATGATGTTGACCAAATCGAGGTTGACCCCGGCGTCCCGGGCGGACTTGACGATCGCGACGCCCTCGCTGGTCAGGCCCTCGGGCAGGACCGGCAGGGTGAGCGAGACCCTGAGGCCGGGGTGGGCCTGCTGGAGCTTGGCGAGCGCGGCGGAGCGGCGGTCGTTGGAGGCGGTGTCGGCGATCGCCGCGCCCTCGATGTCGTAGTCGACGTAGCGCAGGTTGTAGGCGTTGACCACCGCGTCGTACTCGTTGAACAGCGAGTCCACCGAACCGCAGGCGGCGGCGAGTTCGGTGCCGCTGGCGCCGCCGAAGGAGAGCTTGACGTCGCCGCCGGCCGCGCGCAGCGCGTCGATCTGGTCCTTGGCCCAGCCGGTGCGCGGGTCGTAGGCGTTGAACCAGCTGGCCTTGCAGCCGACGCCGGTGACGAAGCCCATGGTGTAGCCCTTGACGCCGCCCGCCTTGGCCATGTCCGGCATGGACGGGGTGGGCCAGGCGCCCATGTCGATGTACGGGGCGACCGGCAGCGGGACGTTCGGCGGCGGGGTGCTCGGACCGCCGGTGGGAGTGCCGCTCGGCGTTCCGGTCGGCGTGCCGGTGCTCGGCGGGGTGCTCGGGCTGCCGCCGCCGGGGCCGGTGAGCGTGAGGTCGTCGGCGAGGTAGGCGCCCTGCCCGTACCAGCCGTGCAGGTAGACGGTGACGCTGGTGGTGCTCGGGCCGGTGGTGAAACTGGTCGACAGCTGCTGCCAGTTGGGGCCGCCGACGGTCCAGGTGGCGGGGTCGGTGACCCCGCTGCCGGTCGCGCCGAGGTAGACGTACTGCCCCTGCACCCAGGCGCTGAGGTCGTACGTGGTGTTGGGCTGGACGCTCACGGTCTGGCCGCACTGCGCGGTGTCGCTCGCGCCGGCCGCCCCCCTGAGCGCGTAGGTCCCGCTGTGCGCACCGGAGTTGACGATACTTCCGGTCCCGCCGGAGCAGCTCCACGGGTCGAGCGTGCCGCTCTCGAACCCGGCGTTGGCGAGCAGGTTGCCGTCGGCGGCGCCGGCGTTCCCGGCGAGGGCGGCCAGGCCGCCTGCCGCGAGCACGGTGGCGGCGGCGAGGCTCAGCAGTTTGGTCCGGCCGGCCGGACGGCGGTGCGTGGGGGCGTGCTGGGGCGCGCTGGGCATGGGGGTGCCTCTCGGGACGGTGGGCCGCCCGCGACGCGAAGGGGGGAGACGCGGGGCGGGCGGCAGCGTGGGGGCTGGTCCGGTGCGGGGAGGAGCGCGGTGCTGTGGATCAAACTGGACTAGACCAGCTGTGCACGTCAAGCACTTCCCGGGTTCCGAAAGCCCCCGAGGGCAGGTTTTAGGACGGGTTTAAGGATGGGGGGTCAGTTCCGCCAGCTCCTGCGCCGAGAGCGTGAGCCCGGCGGCCGCGGCCGAGTCGCGGACGGAGGCCGGTCGGCGGGCGCCCGGGATCGGGATGACGGCGGGGGACTGGGCCAGGTGCCAGGCCAGGCAGATCTGTTGCGGGCTGACGCCGTGCGCCCGGGCGAGGGTGTGGAAGGGGGTGTCCGAGGTCGGCGCGCTGGTGCCGGGGGCGTCGACGGCGCTGACGGAGATGCCGCCGAGGGGGCTCCACGGGAGGAAGGCCAGGCCCAGTTCGGTGCACAGGTCGAGGGTGTCGCGGGTGGCCGGGTGTGCGGGGGAGAAGCGGTTCTGTACGGACACCAGGCGTGGGCCGAGGATCCGCTGTGCGGTGCGGATCTGCTCGCGGTCCACGTTGGAGAGGCCGACCATGCGGATGGTGCCGGCGTCGGCGAGGTCCCGCAGGGCGCCGACGGAGTCGGCGAAGGGGACGGCGGGATCCGGCTTGTGGAGCTGGTAGAGGCCGATGGCCTCCACGCCGAGCCGGGCCGCCGAGGACTCGGCCGCGCGGCGCAGGTGGCGCGGGTCGCCGTTGACCGTCCAGGTCCCGTCGCCGGGTCGGCCCCGGCCGCCCTTGGTGGCCACCAGCACCTCGTCCGCACCACTGCCGCGGCTGGCGAGCGCCCGGGCGATCAGCCGCTCGTTGTGGCCGAGTTCGTCGGCGTGCCAGTGGTAGCTGTCGGCGGTGTCGATCAGCGTCACGCCCGCGTCGAGGGCGGCGTGGATCGTGTCGACGGCCTGGTCCCGGTCGGGGCGGCCCTCGACGGACAGGGGCATCGCGCCGAGGCCGACGGCGCTCACCGTGACGCCGCCGATGGCGCGGGCGGCGGTCGGCACGGGGGTCGGGGTCATCGGCGGGCCTCCTTGACGGCCTGGGGCAGCCAGTCGGTGATCGGGGCGAAGCGGAAGCCGAGGCGGGCCGCCCGGCCGGTGTCCATCGCGTAGCAGCGGTCGAAGGAGAACGGCGAGAGCGGCTCGTCGGCCCCGACCGTCAGCACCGGCTCGGTGCCCAGCTCGCGACCGATCGTCGCGCACAGCTCACGTACGTCCAGCGCCCCGTGGGAGGCCGCGTTGACCGGGCCGGTGAACTCGGCCGTCGCGGCCCAGGCCAGGAAGCGGGCGATCTCCGCCTCGTGGACGAAGGAGGCGCTCTGCGGTGCCGGGTGGACGGCCACCGGCAGGCCGCGCCCGATCCGCTCCACGTAGTGCGCCAGCCGTCCGGTGAAGTCGGCGCCGCCGAGGACGTGCGCGGTGCGCACGGCGACGACGTCGAACGGCGCCTGCCCGGTGAGCAACGCCTCCGCCTGGCGCTTGCCCTCGCCGTAGTGGCCGGCCTGGAACGCCGGGTCGGTCCACGGGAGTTCGAGGTCCACCGGTTCGGCCGACAGGTCGAGGGCCTCCTCCCCGAGGGCCGGTCCGCCCGCCCGGCCGAGGTGGGCGTAGACCTCGACCGTGGAGGTCAGCACGTAGCGCTGGGTGCGGTCGGCGAAGACCCGGGCGGCGAGGGCCGCCTGGACGGGCGTGTAGCAGACCTGGTCGACCACGGCGTCGAAGCGCCGGTCGCCGAGCGCCGCGCGCAGCGCTGCCTCGTCGCCGCGGTCGGCGCGCAGGTGGGTCACACCCCGCGGTGCGGGCGTCGAGCCGCGGTTGACGACGGTCACCGTCGCGCCCGCGTCCCGCAGGTCTTCGATCAGCCGCCTTCCGAAGTAGCGGCTGCCGCCGATCACGCACACGTCCACGCTCTCGATCCCTCCCTGGTCCCGGTGCTGTCCGATCTCGGTGCTGTCCGATCTCGGTGATGAGCCTGCCGGGCCCTGGTCGACAGCGGTAGTGTCGATTAGGACACCCCACCATCAGGAGAACTGTTGATCGACGTTCAGCGCCTCGCGGTGCTGCGGGAGGTCGCCCGCCGCGGCAGCTTCAACCAGGCGGCCCTGGCGCTGCACTGCACCCCCTCGGCCGTCTCGCAGCAGATCGCCGCACTGGAACGCAGCCTCGGCGCCCCTGCGGTGGAGCGTTCCACGCGCGGCGTCACCCTCACCGACGCGGGCCGCCTGCTGGTGGAGGCCGCCGACGCGATCGCCGCCGAACTGGCCGACACCCAGCAGCGCATCGGCAAGCTCACCGCCGAGCGGACCGCGCTGACCGCCGCCACCTTCGCCAGCGGCGGCCGTCGGCTGCTGCCCGCCGCCCTGGCCGGATTCGTCGCCGACCACCCGGAGGTGGAGCTGACGATCCTGGAGGCGGAGCCGGAGGAGAGCCTGCCCGCGGTCCGCGAGGGCCGGGCCGACCTCGCCCTGGCCTACTACTTCGACGGCCCGCCGCCCGCCCGGCCCGGCGACCGCTCCGGCCTGGACTGGACTCCGATCGGCGAGGACCCGCTGCGGGTCGTCCTGCCGCACCACCACCCGGCCGCGGCCCGCTACCGGGCCCGGCCCGAGCCGTCGCACCTGGCCGAACTCGCCGACCAGCGCTGGATACTGGGCTGTCACAAGTCCGCCGGTCAGCTCGCCCGGTACGCCGCCCTGGCCGGTGTCGACCTGCGGATCTCCTGCACCGCGACGGACTACGACTTCGCCCAGTCCCTGGTCCGCGCCGGCATCGGCATCGCCCTGATCCCCGAGATCGGCCTGACCCGGCACCCGGAGCTGGTCGCGCTCCCACTGGCCGAACCCAGTCCCCGCCGCCGCCTGGGCCTGGCCCTCTCCCGCCGCCGGCGCGGCCGCGCCGCGCGCCTGGCCGAGGAGTTGGCGGCCCGCCTCGTCGCGGCGGCCGGCTGACCGTCTGGATGGAGTCGTCACGCACCTGGTCAGCGCGCTGTCGTCGGACGACCTCACCCGGACGGGACATCGGGGGCAGGGGCATCAGGGCCCCGGGGTCAGCCGCAGCAGGGCTTGCACTCCTTGACCTGCACGTTGTCCAGCACCGGCCCGTACACGCCCGCGACGGTGCTCTGGAACGCCAGCGTGGTGGTGGAGTTCTGCGCGACGAAGCTGAACTGGTGGCCCACGTAGCCCATCGCGGTCCTGGTCCTGCCGGTGACGTCGAAGGAGAAGTCCTGGAAGTCCTGCCCGTCGACGAGCACCCGGCCGGTGCGCAGGGGGAGACCGCCCTCGGGGTTGCCGGCCAGGGCGTAGGTCACCGAGTAGGTGGTGCCGGGGACGGTGGTGAAGGTCTGGGCGATGGTGCCGGGGCCGGCGCCGTTGAGGTCGACGGACTGGTCGCCCTCGGCGGCCTGCCAGAAGCCGGCGCCGATCAGGTCGACGCTGCCGTCGGTGACACTCCAGGGGCCGATGCTCTGCCCGGCGACGGGCTCGACGAAGCTGTTCGCCGGGGCCTTGGGGGACTCGAAGCTGCCGTCGTCGAAGTGGCTGAGGGTGCGGTGCCCGCCGGCCGCCTGCGCCGGGACGGCCAGCGCGGTGCTGGCGGCGACGAACAGGGCGAGGGCGGCGATACGGGTGCGCGAGAGCGACATTTCTTCCCCAACTTCCGTGGTGACGGGCCGAGATGATCGGCTGTGCACAGAGCGTCGACCGTCCCGGAGCGCCCTGCCAAGACCGGACGGGCGGCGCCCGGTGGTGCGGGGTGCGTGGGGGTGGGCTCTTGCGCGCCGGTTTGCCGGACGGCCGGTTGCCGCAGGCTCGGCGGACCGTCCGGGGGCGAATGTCCTGTCGTGCGGGGGCGAACCCTTCGGGCCGACCGCCGGGTCCCCGGGCCCGGTGGTGAAACCGGAGGCGTGCGCCCCGCTCGCACCCCTACGGTGGTCTGATGACCATACGAACGCCAGGTGATCCCTTCGGCGGCCCGCGTATCTGCTTCCTCGGCGACTCCTTCGTCCAGGGCCTCGGCGACCCGGAGTTCCGCGGCTGGGTCGGCCGGGTGCTCCAGGCGGCCGCACCGGACGCCACCGCCTTCAACCTCGGAGTCCGGCGCCAGACCTCGGCGCAGGTGCGGCAGCGCTGCTGGGCCGAGGTCGAGCCGCGCAGCCTGCCCGGCGCCGACCACCGCCTGGTGCTCTCGTTCGGCGCCAACGACGCGGTGGCGGAGGACGGCGCGCCCCGGGTCGCGCACGCGGACACCCTGGCCAACCTCACCGCCCTGCTCGACGACGCCCGCGAGCGCGGCATCGCGGCCCTGGTGGTCGGCCCGCCCCCGGTGGTCGGCCTGGGCGCGCAGCACCTGGAGCGGCTGCTGCGGCTCGCCCCCGCGATGGCCGGACTCTGCGCCTCCCGCGGCGTCCCGTTCACCGACGTCACCGAGGCGCTGGCCCGGGACCCGGCCTGGGTGGCCGAGGCCGAGGCGGCGGACGGCGCACACCCGGGCGCCAGAGGGTACACGCGGCTCGCGGAACTGGTGCTCGACGGCGGCTT